>JAHFSU010000013.1 GCA_023265595.1 Deltaproteobacteria bacterium | reverse complement strand
TCTGCGATGCCGTCCGCCGCACCATCACCTTTAAAAGTCCCGAAGGCAAAGAATACAAATTGAATGAAAAAACAGCCACATTGATGGTTCGTCCGCGCGGTTGGCATCTCGTCGAGAAAAACTTTTCGGTCGATGGCAAACCGATATCGGCATCTCTTTTCGATTTTGGCCTCTATTTTTTCCACAATGCCAAAGAATTGCTCGCCCGTAAAACGGGGCCTTATTTTTATCTCCCCAAATTGGAGAGTCATCTGGAGGCTCGATTATGGAACGATGTTTTTGTTTTCGCGCAAAAAGAATTGGGAATTCCCAACGGCACAATCAAGGCAACCGTTTTGATCGAAACGATTTTGGCCGCGTTTGAAATGGACGAAATACTCTACGAGTTGCGCGAGCACTCGGCGGGGCTTAATTGCGGAAGATGGGATTATATTTTCAGCTTCATCAAAAAATTTCGAAATCACCCTGAATTTGTTTTGCCCGACCGTGCGCAGGTGACCATGGACAAGGCATTTCTGAAGGCCTATGTCGATCTGCTGATCCAAACTTGTCACAAGCGCGGGGCCCATGCGATGGGGGGGATGGCGGCGCAGATTCCGATCAAGAATGATCCGGCGGCCAATGATGCCGCCATCAATAAAGTCCGCGCCGATAAAGAACGGGAGGTCAAAGCGGGACACGATGGAACATGGGTCGCTCACCCGGGGCTCGTTTCCGTCGCCATGGAAATTTTTGACCGAGCGATGCCAACGTCCAATCAGTTGAACAAGTTGCGTGAAGAGGTAAATGTAACGCCGGATGATTTACTGAAAGTTCCCCAAGGAACCATCACCGAACAGGGGCTCCGCACCAATATCAATGTGGGTGTTTTGTATCTGGAGGCGTGGCTCCGCGGTTTCGGTTGCGTGCCGCTTTATAATTTGATGGAAGATGCGGCGACCGCTGAAATTTCGAGGACACAAGTCTGGCAATGGATTCGTCATGGCAAAGTCACCGCAAATCAGGTAAGGCAGACGCTCAAAGAGGAATTGGGAAAAATTAAAGAGACTGTGGGAGAGGAAAAATTTAAAAATGGTCGCTACACGCTGGCAGGTGAATTATTCGATCAAATGATGACGGCAGAAGGTTGCGCCGATTTTTTGACACTCATCGCGTATGATTATTTATAGGGGGGGATCATGCAACACAAACCGGAAAATCGTTGGAATGGCATCACGAGACCTTACACACCTAAAGATGTCGAAAAACTGAAAGGCTCCATCCCTATTGAATACACGCTCGCCAAAATGGGGGCCGAAAAACTCTGGAAACTTTTTCACACGGAGCCCTACGTCTCCGCCCTCGGCGCCTTGACCGGAAATCAGGCGATGCAGATGGCCAAAGCCGGGCTCAAAGCAATTTATTTGAGCGGCTGGCAAGTGGCGGCCGATGCGAATTTGGCGGGACAGATGTATCCCGACCAGAGTTTGTATCCGGCCAACAGCGTCCCCTCCGTCGTCAAAAAAATCAATCAGACATTGCAACGCGCCGATCAGATCGATCATGCCGAAGGAAAAAATAAAACCGATTGGTTTTTGCCGATTGTGGCCGATGCCGAAGCCGGATTTGGCGGCCCCTTGAATGCCTTTGAACTGATGAAGGGGATGATCGAAGCCGGCGCCGCCGCCGTCCATTTTGAAGATCAGCTTTCCTCCGAAAAAAAATGTGGTCACTTGGGCGGAAAAGTTTTGATCCCCACCTCCCACTTTATTCGGACACTCGTTGCGGCAAGACTGGCGGCCGATGTGATGGAAGTCCCCACCATTATTATTGCCCGCACCGATGCCAACGGCGCCCAACTCATCACGAGCGATATCGATCCCAAAGATAAAGAATTTTTGACCGGCGAGCGGACACCGGAAGGTTTTTTCAGGATGCGCGGCGGGCTCAAGGCCGCCATCGCACGCGGGTTGGCCTATGCCCCCTATGCCGATGTCGTCTGGTGCGAGACGGCCCACCCCGATATCAAAGAGGCCAAAGAATTTGCCGACGCGATTCACTCCAAATTTCCCGGAAAACTTTTGGCCTATAATTGCTCACCGTCGTTCAACTGGAAGAAAAATCTGGACGACGCGACCATCGCCCGATTTCAAGAAATGTTGGGTGAAATGGGTTACAAATTTCTCTTTGTAACACTGGCCGGTTTTCATGCGCTGAATTATTCGATCTTTGAACTCGCCAAACATTATAAAGAAGAGGGAATGTCGGCCTACGTTCGTTTGCAACAAGGTGAATTCGCCGCTGAAAAAGAGGGCTACACGGCAACGAAGCATCAAAGAGAAGTGGGGACCGGTTATTTTGATGCGGTAGCCGAGATTATTTCAGGCGGTTGTTCTTCGACAAAGGCTTTGGCCGGCTCAACAGAAACAGAACAATTTAATGCCGATATCGGCAAAGAACATCTCCTCAAACTGGCTTCGAAATAGGGTCCCCCATCTTTGCGGGGATAACCGTTTTCTTGGCTATTGCAAAGAGGGGATGACTCTGCGCCCTTCTCCAATGAACATAGCCGGTCGCGATATTAATGATGGCGGCAAGCCGGTTTTCCAGTTCTTCCGGAGGCCAGACCCCATAGTTTGAAAAAAGATGGGCCCTGGCACTGCGCACGAAATCTTTTTGCCATGCAGTCTCTTCTGTAAGCCCAAGCCACCCCAAGCGTAACGCCAAAAAATCGTCAAAAAGATGGGCCATGAGTGTTCCGTAAGAAGCTTCCCCTTGTTTTGCCCAATCAATCAGCTTCCCCCGAAGCCCCTGCATACGCTGCAGGCTGCGTGGAAATTTTCGGTCCCGGATTTCAACCAGTCTTCGATAAGAAATGCCGGAAGCCTTTTGAGCTTCTTTCAAATTGTCACCGTGCCTTGAAATAATAAGAAAGGAGACAAACCAGCCGAGACGGGTTTCGGGATCGAGGCTATAACCCGGTGTTGGCCCTTCAATGCCATAAGCCGACCATTGCGGCGGGGTGGGGGTCCTCACAACGTCGACAAGGTCGGGGTCGATTGTAAAAATTTCGGCCAATGTTGCAGAAGGGAGTGTCTCTCTCCGAGGAAGAGTCCCTTTTTCACGCAAGGCATAGATGGCATTTTTGAGCATGTCTAGAATCGTTTTGGAGTCAAACCGGCAGGCGGCCCGCACACCCTGTGCATGCACGGGGAGCCCTTTTGCTTCGAGCTCTTTGGCAAAATCGTCCGGGTTAGGCATTTTGCCGTCCATCTCAAACTGATCGACCATTTCGAACAAAGAGATGGCGAGCGGTACCCCTCCAACCACCCACGGCACCATCGATGAAAAAACATCGGCAATCATCATAATCCTTTTATCGTCTCCCCTCAAAAAAAGTTGCTCAACATTCGCACCCTGTAAGGGTTTGCGGGGAGGATTCTCGCCGGCCGGCGAGAATCTCAAAAGCCTCAGCAAAATGGGAGTGGCCCGCAAAAATTCCGGAATGACAAGTTATTTGTGAGACACTACACTAGTTAACAACTCCCTCCCAAAATAATTCAGGAAAGTCGAGGAGGAGTTCTTTGGCGAAGGGTTGCAGGCGGTCGGCCGGCAGGGTTTTTAAGTGGGCGAGGAGTTTTTCGCGAGATTCCAAAAACTTCTCCTCAAAATTTGCTTCAAGGTCTCTTGATGATGAAAAAACATGAAACAAGCATTCAGGGAAAAACGGGTTCAAACGCCTATGAACGGCCCTAACATGTAAAATGCCTTGCATGCCTTCGGCCATACCAGTTTTTTCTGCTCCATATTTAATAAATCTAAAATAGCCGGATGGAGATTGTAGAATCTTTATCCCTTCAGAGTTATCAACGCGTTTTACCACTTCCCTTTCAATTAACGGATCATAAATGGTTTGTATTGCAACTACCCGTTCTGTAGAGCCTATGGAAAGTTGTTTGGCCGCCTTCAAATCGTGATAGATGTCGGCAAACGGGCCTTTTTGAAGCGCCTCAAACTCAAATCCAAATTTGTCGTGGGTCCACAACAAGCGCAAAAAATATTGCTCGGCGACTTCTTTCTGCTCTCCGTTCAGATCGTTCCATGCCTTGATGAGCTGCATCCCCTCACCATCCCTGTTTTTCAAGTCTTCTGCAAAACGGTCGGAGCGATAATCGGGGGGTATCATTCTAAAAGCCTCAAAGAGGGGGTCTTCCGTCGGCAAAAGCTGTTCGATCCATTTGGCGGGGGTCATGACATACGCCTTCCCTGTCACAACATGCGTTGCGTGATCACCATTGGCCCCAAAAATTTCTCTCTCAACACGATGTCTTTCATCCAGACCTGTTCGCAAAATCGCATCAAAATCGGGTTTGGTTTCCCACTCTAGCCATGGATAAACTTCCCCCTCCACTTTGCCTTGCCCGCCCGCCGGTTGTGTGGCGGGGGAGGGGGATGCCTGCCCGCCGGTTGTATGGCGGGGGGGGAGGGGACTTGTCACAATACCGTGCCGTGTTAATTCCCGATGGACATGTTGCAGTGCCTTCTGCCATCTTGCCTGATCAACCTCTTCCGGATGCAAACGGACCTCTCTTAAAAAGCGAATATCCGCCATCAATCTTCTGAAAGGCCATTTTTGAAAGATGTCGAACTCATGCCCAAATTTGTCGTAGGCCCAAAGAGCTTGGAGGGATTTTCGGTTAATGGTCGCTTGCACCTGTGAACGCATCCTGTCATCCATCCCCATTATGCCATTCAATCCATTATTTAATATTCTGAAACTCGCATCCAGAGTTTCCGAGCGATGATCTGATGGAATTGTTTTCAAAACTTCGAAAACCGGGGCCACACTTCCAACGGGTCTTTCCGATGATATTCCAACCCCTCTTTTTGCCTTTTCACCCTCTGCCAACGCCTTATCCATCGCTTTTTGCAAAAGAGTGTCGTAATTTGCACCCTCTCCCTGACTTTCCCCCATCAAGGGGGAGGGAACCATATCTCCCTCTCCCCTGGAGCCTGTCCTGAGCGAAGTCGAAGGAGGAGAGGGCTGCCTGCCCGCGGATTGTGTGGCGGGGGGTGAGGGAGATTTCTTCTCCCAAGAAAGTTCCGGAAAATCGATTTGCAAATCATCGGCAAAAGGCTGCATCCGAGTTGCCGGCAATGTTTTAAGATGGGCCAGAAGTTTTTCTCTGGCTGCTAAAAAATGGCGATGCATGTCGAATTTACGAAATAGTAATAACGAAACCGGAAAAAAGGGATCTCGCCGATGTAACATGATCCACCCGAGCAAGTTTTCTTGCAATGCCTCATCGACATCCAGTTCTTCTGCGACACCGGCTATAAAGTGAAGATATGTGATATAAGCATTCTTGATCTTACCAAGCTCGATTTCTGTCGACCTTCCAATCCCCATTTTTTCTGCGAGTTGATATCTTACTTTTCTCATCGCATCAAAGCGTTCCGCGGAATGGATCGGCAATTGTTTGGCCGCCTTGAATGGCTGATAAATGCCGGCAAAAGGCTCTTTTGTAAGGGCCTCAAACTCAAATCCAAACTTGTCGTAGGCCCACAAGAGGCGGAAAAAATATTGATTTGCCTCTTTTTGTAAATCTGCATCCAGATCATTATATATGCCGACGATCATCCGGCCATGTTGGTCGAGCATTTCTTTTACCCTCATGGCCGGAGTAAAAGTGTGGTTTGAGGGGGTTCCGCGGAACGCTTCAAACAGGGAATTGAATGCCGTGATCAAAGAGAGCCGGTCTCCCTTTGGATCCGTTCCTCCCACATGCCAAGTGGCTTTTGCCAGTGCCTCTCTCATCCGGGCATCATAAATATTTTCACCTTCACCCTCTCCCTGACTCTCCCCCATCAAGGGGGAGGGAACCATATCTCCCTCTCCCCTGGAGCCTGTCCTGAGCGAAGTCGAAGGAGGAGAGGGCTGCCTGCCCGCGGATTGTGTGGCGGGGGGTGAGGGAGATTTCTTCTCCCAAGAAAGTTCCGGAAAATCGATTTGCAAATCATCGGCAAAAGGCTGCATCCGAGTTGCCGGCAATGTTTTAAGATGGGCCAGAAGTTTTTCTTTGGCTTCTGAAAAACGGCGATTCAAATCGGAGTCACGAAATAGAGCCAGTGAAAGCGGAAAAAAAGGATCTCGCCGATGTCCGACGATCCACCCAACCAGTTTGTTTTGCAATATCTCATCGACATCCAGCTCTTCTGCGACACCGGCTATAAAGTGAAGATATGCGTTATGAGCATCCCTGATCTTGCCAAACTCGACTTCTGTCATTCTTTTAATCCCCATTGTTTCTGCGAGTCGACGCCCCATTTTCATCATCGCATCAAAGCGTTCCGCGGAATGGATCGGCAATTGTTTGGCCGCCTTGAAATCGCGATAGATGTCAGCAAACGAACCTTTTTGCAGAGCCTCAAACTCAAATCCAAACTTGTCATAGGCCCAGAGGAGACGGAGACAATAATTGTTAATCTCTTTCTGTCCGTCGGCGGCCGGAATACGGGGGTCAACTTGAACCTGCTTCAGGCCGATATCGTCAAGAAATTTCAAGGTGGATTGAAGAGTCTTGGAAACATAATCACCCGGGATTTTTTGGAGAGCCTCAAACAAAGGAGGGGTTACTTTGATGCCATCTGAAACCACTGCCGGCTCTTCCTTGTGCATCAGACGATCGGTCTCGGCATTGGCCTCACGCAGAAGGATTTCCCACGGCTTGTCATCCAGAATGATATCCGCTCCCATCCCCAGGTCCATAGTCCCCCCCAGCCCCGGCGGCGTTTCGTGGTAGATGAGGTTGCCGACGGCGAGTTGCGGAAAATCAGCCACCAATGCCACTTCGAATTTTTCTTCTGCCGCGGAATGGGTTTTATAGAGCGCTTGAGAAACGGAACTATATAAAAATCCAAAGGCATCTTTGTCCGACGGATGAAGGGTCTTTTCTTCAATCATCAATGAGAACAATATTGTTGACGATAGCTTCGGGTGGGCATGTTGCAATTTCCGCAAGCGATCAAACGCGCTTAAAAAAGCCTCCGGCGGTTTTTTAAACTTGGCCTTTTTCATCAAGGGGGCCGTCTTTTTCAAACAGTCTCTAAAAAGAGCGTCATATTCCCGAACGCCAATATCACTATTATAAGGAAAAATAATTTTGCCGGCGGCTTTCAGCCGGTTTAGCACCGCTTGCCATTCTTCCTCTTCACCCAATCTCACAATCAATTCTCTCTGAAACCATTGTCTAAATTCCAAATATTTTTCAAAAGAGGGTCCTATCCACGTTTTGATACCCTGTTTGAAAAACACATCAAAAAGAAGTTCCCGTATTTCATCGATTTCATCCATTCGATTTTCGGCCTTAAGCCGTTCGTACAACTTGTCAAAAACAGTGAAAAACCGGTGGACATAACTCTTGGCTTTTGCCTCATCCATCGACATCATTTTGCCGATATCCATATTGGCAACCGACTCGGCCAAAAATTCGAGCCACTCGCGGAGGATTTTTTCACCCTCTCCCCCGCCAAACAACCGGCGGGCAGGCACAGGGGGAGAGGGAGATGTCACAACATTATAATAACTTTCATACGCTTCATCGAGGCGGCGGTCGTAGCCATTCAGATGACGAACAAGGAGATTGACACGTCTTTCACCAATATATTTTTCCCAATCTTCGGGGGATGCCTGCTCGCTTGGATAGGCCTCGGAGCAGTCTCCTCTCATACCGGAAGATATCTTTTCATAAGCCGCTGAAAACCGGGAACTTTCGGAAACGTATTCGCGGTAGATTAAAACAAAATGTTTTTTTACCTCTTCAATATCTTCAAAATAGGGCCCTACAAGACTGTCCAGCAAAACCGTCGTCAATCTCGGATCGGGTTTGATATCACGCGTTGCCAAATAAAAAGCCTCTTCATAAATTTTAGCGACAACCATATAACGGGGATCGGCATACATTTTTCCTAAGCGTTCCCAGTGGTTATTCGCATGGGCATTGCTTGGCCATGTCCACCGAAATTGATCGGGTGTGATTTTTGCCGGGGGTTTGATTTGCACTGTCTCACCGGTTTCCAAATCGATCGCCTCAAATTCTAAAACCCCATTCAAAATTTTCTCCCGCTCAGCGGAAGAAACGGCATAGGATTTACCTTCAAACCGCTTCCAACCGACAATCCGCAAACCAAAATGACTTGGCCATTTGGAGAGTTCCTGATAAATTTTTGCGCCGGTATCGAAGTAAAGCTGATACCAATCCATCGGGCGATAATTTTTAAAGATATCGGGATAGAAAATTTGCGCTTCAAAATGGCGTAGCATCAAAGCTGTATAGAAATGAATGGCGCCGGTCACTTGATTCGTGTCATTCCAATCCCAATTGCTCTTCTGCCCCAGTTGTGTCTGGTTCTGCCACATCACCTCGAGCATTTTTGCTGTGAAGTGATCCAAAAAGCCGGGGGCTATTGTAGAGAGATATTCAAAAAGACGCCCAAACTTGGGTCTCATCACCCAAAGGGCCTCAATCACTTTTTTGCCCACCTCAGTCGGCATCCCTTGCGGACGTAGAATCCCCTTTGCGAAAATGGCATCCATCCTTTTTGCGGAAATCTCCCCCATGGGGAGCCCCATCTCTTCAATGACATTTTTTCCCTCCTTCATTTTTTTCCGCATTGCATCGGATTCAGCATCCAAAACAGATCGTGTATAAAAATATTTTGTCTGAAGGACAAAAAGGCCGTGGATTTCTTTTAGACCGGGAGCAGAAACAATGGTTTCGTAGTTTGCCTGCCCCCACCCATCGATAAAATCGACCAATGTTTGAAGAGGAGAGGCCGAATCCACACCGGCCAAAATTTGGGCAATCTCTTTCCAGAGTTTTACCGCAACAGGATCGTCAGAACTCTTGTCATAGATGCGGGCTACTATCATCATCGTAGCTGGGTGCCCCTCTTTCATCAACCGTCTCAGATTGACAACAAAATGGGCATAGGGGTGTTCTTTAGACAGATCGACCGCGTCCATGGCGGTACTGACTAGCTCGGGGAGGATAAATTCATTCCCCAATATATCCTTAAATCTGGCGCCCTTTGCAACAGGTTGACGGAACAGTCGTTGAACTCCGCGGGCATCCAAAAGATAAGCCCCTTCTGCTGTATTAAAAATATTAAGGGTATGTTCGACTGCTTCACTATACTCTGTACGGTCTGTTTCTGACACTGTCACAGGGTTGAGAACCAAAATCTCTTTTCCATCTTTATTCAAAAAGGGGCCAGAGGGGAGATCGGGGAGAGAGACCTGCACGGGAACAAAATGAGTTATCGGCAGATGAGAGAAAAGCGTTGTAATATGTTCATAGACTTGATCTTGGGCAACATCACAAGCGACTTCATGCTTCATTAAAGCAGAAAGGTCTTCGAGTGTGACAGAAAACTCTCTATCTGATTGCAACCATTTTTCGATGGCCTCTTTTTGTGAGAGGGTCCTCTTTGCCAACTTTTCAGCCTGTTGCCGAATCGCATCGGCAGGGGGGAGAGATCTGTCTATGGAACTCAACCGGAGAGATTCCTGATTTACCTCATCACGCCGTTGGATAAATAATAGACTTACTTTATATGCTTGCTGTCTCAACTCACCGAGGCTCTGCCAAGTGACCCCTTCCGGTTGTACATCCAAAATAGCATTCGCAACGGTAAAATAATCCCAAATGGCCCCGGCCATCTTTTGATACGCTTGAACAAAGGAACTATCGAGTTCGGCTCTTTTTTGCGCGTTTGCCAAAAGGAGTTTGGCCTCTTCATCGGCTTTTTGACTGTCTATGACGGCAGTGAGAGAGGCAAAAAAATCGTGGCGACGTTTGAGGGCTTCTTTTTTGAATTGGGCGAAGGCCGATTGTTTCGCGGTAATGATGCTGGATTGCTTCGCCCCATTTAACAAACTCATGGGGCTCGCAATGACAACTTCGACAGCTTCCAGCTCACCCTTCAAAGCCTCCATGCCGGTTTTTACGGCTAAGAGAGTATTAAAATATCTTTCCCGCGCGTCGGGCGAGGCCCGCCAAATATTTTCTTCTAAAATTGCAACTTCGGGAATTTTTGGGAATGGAACCGCATCGATTTTTCTTTCCAATTCTTCTCTTCTTTTGGCCTCTTCGGCAAGTTGGGCTTCCAAAACGGCGGCCGCCCTTTTTGCCTCTTCTTCATCATGCGCCCTTGCCATCTCTTCAAGTCTTCTTTGTCCTACAAGGCGCTTTACCACTCGCGCATAGCTGTCATCGACAACGGCTGAAAAATCGCGCAGATTCCTTGTCCCCAATAATTGAGACAAATCGAAAGCAGTTTTAGCCTCTTCCAATGTCGGATATCTTTTTGTCACCTCTTCCAAAAATTCTTCCCTTGTTTCGGTGACAGAATTGGCAGCGACGGTTTCCATTTCATTTAAAATCAAATCGTAAAGTGCACTGAAATAGTTCTCCAAATCTGTAAAATAGCGTGAAAGAATGGCGCGATACATTTGCGCCGCCTGCCCCAACAATTTTGGATACGAACCGAAATGGGCCTTGGCCTCTGTCAAACAGGCCTCTTCCATATCAAACGGGAGGACCCCCAAAATGCGGCAACGCATATATTGGATGGCGATCCTCTCCATGGCACCGGCATCAATGAGAGGGGCCTTGAAATTTCTTGCCAGATAACTTTTTATCCCCTTTTCGGAATCGCTAAGGAGACTGGCCAATCGGCTGATGGCTTCCCACTGATATTGCACAAAATGTTTCAGCCCTTCTGCAATCTCCGCATCGGGCGGCATTTTGCCCTGATACAAAGAGGTAAGCCGAAAATAGGCGTTGCGAAGTTCACCCTCCCCCTTACCCCCTCCCCCTGTGGGAGAGGGTCGCCTGTCCGCCGGTAGTGTGGCGGAGGGAGAGGGAAAAAAAGATCTAAACCTCTCCGCAAAAAGCCCTGCGGTCGGCAATGCGGTTGATTCTTCCTGAAAACGGCGCAGGCCGGTTTTGTCGGCGGCCTCCACATATTCCCCAATTTGCGGGCGCAGATTTTTGATGAGATAACTTCTGTATCCCCTCGCCTCCGGTTTTTCCCTTAACAAATCATCGACCACTTTGATCAAAAGATCTTCATCTACAACAATCTCTTCGATGGCTTGGCCCCCATTTTTGATAAATTTTAAGGAGGGGAAAAGATCGAGATAGCGCGTTAGCGCCTCTTCCAGAAGGACGCTCAAGTCGGCTGCATCTTCCTTGGCCGTTTTTGGATATTCAAGACCGCAATCGACCAAGATTGTGGGAAAAAATATCTTGAGCCGCCTGCAAGCCTCACCGGCATCCTCTTCTTTTGCGTAAATGGCAAGGGCCGCATCGTGCAACACCTCTTCACTAAAATGGCTTTGCGGCGTCACAACGGCGGCAAAATATCTTTTCGCGACGGCAATATCATTGGCGACAAAACCATCCCGACCAGCGTCCTTGAAGAGATCGCTCAAGCTCTCTTCCCAATTGGGGATAGAAAGATAATAGGGTTTGCGTGTGGCGGAGTGTCTGGCCAAAGGGGTTTCAAAACTTTTTAACAAATCTTTTTCGTTAAGCGTCAGTTGGGTCTGTTTTGCTTGGGTCTTAGCCGCCAGCTGTTTTTCATCATCAATGGATTGAGAAATGTCACCCAAAAAATATTTCTGGATTCCCGCTGGAGCCTGCCCCGTGCTCTGACACGGGGACGGAATGACGTCGGCGCTCAGCCCTTGTCTCAAAAGTTCTTCGGTGACAAGACGGAGATGAAAAATGTTTCGGATTCTTTCCGGCGCCCAATTTTCCTGCTGAGCTAATTCTAAAATATCATCCAAGCCCACGGCGACGCTATCGGCGCCCGCCGGTTTGATCCGAAGCCCTTTGATTACCGGAACGATTTCATAGCGAATCCAAAGAAAGCCCACCTGTTGGGCTTGAGGCGAATGAGCCATCAAAATAATCTTTTTAAATTCCAGCAAAAAATGACGATAAAACTGGCGCATCCGGCGGACATAATCTTGCCGCCCCTCTTTGCGCAGAGGAGACTCAGTGGCGACCGCGTTTAAATCTCCTTTGTAGATACTGTGCTGTTGTCTTAAAATTCCGACCTCTTTTTGGATATCGGCAACCGTTTTTTGCGTCCCATCAGAAAAAATCATCGCCTGTTGGCCATTCAAAATAAATTTCAGCGAGGCCACACGGCGCTCCATCCATTCTAACGCAGTATCAAAATAGCCCGACTTGATCTCCGAGATGGGCCATTTTCTGGCGGTCGCCTCTGTTTCATCTTCGGTGGCTTCGTAGGTAATCTCGGGGTCTTCCGGCAAAACCAAAAGGCGATAACGCGACAAGAGAGAGCGGTCGTGATTGGATAAAATGGTATCAAACGTATCACGAATTTCTGTCGCCGAAGGGATCACATCAATCAGACGGAGCAAAATGAGAAAATAATAGACCTGTTTTTGATGCGCTTCATCGCCCCCCGCTTTTTCAGAAAGATAGCGCGCAATCCCCTCGAGCGTATCCCAATGGGGCCTTTGCACACCCGATGCCGCATGCTGCTTTAAAACACTTGGTAAATCCAAAAAACCTTTTGCACGAATCCCCACCGCCAATTGCTGATAACTCAAATTGGCGAAGGCGATATTTTCAACAACGTGGGGAATGCGGACAACAATATCCCGAGAACTATTTTTTCCCATCTGCGCGGCATCCCGCATCTGACCGGCCGCAGGGAAAACGGCCGCGAGAAAATCCCAAAAATCGATCTGCATATTATGAAAGCCGGCCAACTGATTGAGATAATAATAGACATCGAGCATCTGCTGGTGGTCTTTCGGTTCGTGGGCCACATCGTCGTGCACAAATTCTATTTTTCTTTTTTTGCCCCACGACTTGACGGCATCGAGTGTAAGGCCGGTCGTGTTGCGAAAAGCCTCTCTTCCCAAATCGTCTTTCAAAACTTCAAAAGCGGGATGTTGCAAGAGTTGTTCCAAACCCGATCCTGATTGATAGGGGAGATAGGAAGTTTCACCCTTCCCCCCCGCCAAACAACCGGCGGGCAGGCAACCCCCTCCCCTCGAGGGAGGGGGAAGGGGGAGGGGGGTTAAAGGTGCAATTTGTTTTCCCGTGGCGATTTCAAAAAATTCCCTCAAGGCATTCAATCCGCCATCGGTATAAAGATGGGGATTTTCAGTCTGCTCCAAAATGGCATGGACGATTTCGGGTTCTAAAGTGAGCAGGGCATCCGGACGGAGATGCGCAAAATCGACATAGCGATAAAGCAATTCCTGAAAAATATTGGCGTCGGCAAGCCGCCCCGCCTTGACCAAATCGTCATAATGCATCTGCATGAGTGGGTACATCTCTCCCAAAAGGGCGACACGCTCTGCGTAACTTAAATGGCTGGGGGTGAGCCTTACTTTGCCACTTTTGTCCTTCGGCTTGCGGAGTTCTTCCCAAGTGACAATGCCGTAGATGAGCTGGCGCGCCTCGCGCAAAAAATTGACTTTGAAAAGTTCTTGGGCCGCTTCATCGGCAAATTTTTGCAGCTCTAAAACTTTTTGAAGGGCCTCAAAGGCAGCAGCGTTCAGCGCTTGCCACGATAGGGTGAGCATTTCAGGCCTTGCATTTTTATGAAGACCGATCCAGTTGCGAATATAAATTTTGGCCATCTCTTGAAGAGCATTGGGATCAATTCCGGCCAAGGCGATGGAGGGTTTTCTAAGAAGCTCTGCAAGACGGGCTGCAATAATTTGCAAATAGTTTTTAACCTCTTCTGCGTCGATGCCGCTCGAAATTTCGCGGATGCGGAGAGTCTCCAGCTCCAAAGAGACATCGAAAACGGTTTTGATGGCCGCCAAAATTTTTTCCTGTTTATCCTTGTCCGCAAGCATCGCTTTTCTTTTGGCATCGTCTGTTGGGAGAGATTGTAAAAGTGCAACGGCCTCTTTAACCTGATTGATAATGGTTTGTGCTTCACTTTGTGGATCTCCGGCCGGAAGTGTCGTCAGAGTGTCGATAAAAGTTTTTTCCAACTGGAGGGCCGCCTTCACCTGACTATCGATATGATCGCTGCTCCATCTGGCTTTGGGGGGAGGGGGCGTTTTGGGGAGGGCTGTTTTTGTCCCGACAAGACCCAACTCCTGAAAATGGTCCAAAACGAGGCGGCGAAAAATATCGAGGTAAGGATCGAGATCGGAATTGGTCGGTTGTGGAATATCTTCAACATCTTTGACCGCTTTTCTCAGCGCCGCTTGCATCTTTTGTTCACTAGGGCCGCGACCGAGAGATTCTTTTTCCGGGCGGAAACCGTCTCGCAAATTGCTGAAAGCATCGATCAAAATATTTTTAAACTCGTGCTGCTTGAGTCCAACATAGGCTTTCGTCGCCTCTGCTATCCATGCACCCACTTGCGAACCATTTCCGTTGGCGCCCGCGGCCGCAATCATTTTGCTTCCGTCATCCCGACGAAACTTGTCCCATACTGCGATACGGGAGTCGGGATCCAGTGTAAAAGAGTGGACTTTGGCTTGCTCCGCAATGAAGTCCGCCAAATGAAGGCGAGTAGAGGTGGCCCAAGTGTGTGGAAGGGGAATATCCGGAAGCTCTTTTTTGGCAAAACCATTTCCGGTGAGCCAACCGTTGGGAATCAAGGCCAATAATTTGTTGGGTGGCGGCTGATTATGGGACAAAAGTGTGTCGGCTTTCTGCTGCTGAGCAAACTGCATGGCAGAATCGAGCACCTCTAAATGTGTGAGCGTTTCGGCATCAAGCCCACCGCCGCCTACACCACCGGCCAGATCCTGCCCCAATGGGGTAGGATTAAAAAACCCAAAAGTGCCAAATTTTCCAATAATTTCAGCCATTTTTCACGAGGAACCGGATACCTCGCGCAAGCCACCGTGAAGCATCCGGTTCCTCATGAAAGTTATCGGCAGGTCTCAAAAAAAGTTGCCTACTATTTTCATCCAGAATTCGTCCTTTAAATGTTTCTTACTTTTCCCCCTCCCTTGATGGGAGGGGGTTGCCTGTCCGCCGGTAGTGTGGCGGGGGGGGAGGGTGATCTTGAAAATTATCTCACCCGGTCGGTGATGTTCACCCTCTCCCCTATGATAAGCCCCCTCTCCTTACATCCTCCCCCTCGAGGGGGGAGGAATTAAAAGGAGGGGGTGAATTATAATAGCCTCCCCCATCAAGGGGGAGGGAATTTTTGCTGACGAATTCTGGTTCATAACTATTTTTCAAAAATAAAAGGTTGCGCCGCTGATGAGGGCAGGTGTGATTTCTACTTTGTGAAAGACATTGCCATGAGCTTCGGCATTGTAAAAGAGATGGGAAGCCAAATTGAAATCCCAAAAAACTTTTTGACCGGCAATGGGCGTTAAAATACCCAAACCGGTCTCAAAACGCCCGCCGCTTTTGACTCCAAGATTTTTGGCAAAGATCGGGCCTGCTTTTGCAACGACATTCCAATAACAATCAAAATCGTCAAAATGCGAAAAACGCTGGCGAAAATGAACCCCAAAAAAAACGGGAAGGCGTCTCTCGACATATTCAACGCTGACGACGCCGGAAATAATTTGCTCCAAGCCCGCGTCGCCGCCATAATAGATCGCCTCCACTTGCGGCGCCACAATTCTCTCCGGCGCATTATGAAAATCCAATGCCACCGCTCGAAGGGCCGCCCCATATCCCTCAATCCCTCCGCGTTGTACCGGTTTATCATCCATCCTAAACTCTATTCGGCAACCTCTCCAAAAAGTTGCTTGTCAAAGAACTCCCACCGTAATACTAGAGGACGTTCCCTAAGGAGGATGTCCATGCTGACCGGTGAAAAAATTATTATCGAGAATGGCAAACCGAAAGTCCCGAACAACCCCATCATTCCATTCATAGAAGGTGACGGCATCGGACCCGACATCTGGCGAGCAACCCAGCTGGCTTTGGAAGGGGCCGTTCAAAAAGCCTACAAAGGAAAAAGAAGAATCGCGTGGAAAGAAATTTTCGCAGGGGAAAAAGCCTACAAAATGACCGGCAACTGGCTTCCCAATGAAACGCTGCAGGCCATCCGCGAATATGTCGTGGCAATCAAGGGCCCTCTCACCACGCCGGTTGGCGGCGGTATTCGCTCTATCAATGTGGCCATGCGCCAGTTGCTCGATTTGTACGCCTGCATCCGCCCCGTTCGTTATTTTGGCGGCGTCCCCTCTCCTCTCAAAAATCCTGAAAAATTGAATGTCGTCATCTTTCGTGAAAATACCGAAGATGTTTATGCCGGCATCGAGTGGGCCTCTTACACACCCGAAGCCGAAAGGGTCAGAAATTTTTTGGTGAATGAAATGAAAGTGACCATCCGCGAAGGCTCTGCCATCGGCATTAAACCGATGAGCCCTTTTGCCAGCAAACGCTTGGCCCGCATGGCCCTCAACTACACCAAGGCGCGCGGGCGCAAAACGGTAACGCTCATGCATAAAGGCAATATTATGAAATTTACCGAAGGGGCTTTTCGCCAATGGTGTTATGAAGTGGCCGAAAATGAATTTGGAGAAGACACCGTTCTCGAATCCAAACTGAAAGAAATGGGGGGAAAGGTCCCTCCGGGAAAAATTTTGGTCAATGACCGAATCGCCGATGCCATGTTCCAGATGGTGTTGCTCCGCCCCGAAGAATACAGCGTGATTATCACCCCTAATCTGGATGGCGATTTTTTGTCGGATGCTTGTGCCGCGCAAGTCGGCGGTTTGGGCATGGCGCCCGGCGCCAATGTCGGCGATACCGCCGCTTGTTTCGAGGCAACCCACGGCTCCGCGCCGATCCACGCCGGCAAAGACAAGGCCAACCCCACCTCGCTCATTTTGTCGGGGGTTATGATGCTGGAATATTTGGGCTGGAATGAAGCGGCAAAACTGATTATCAACGGAATTGAAAAAACCATTTCACAAAAAACAGTCACCTATGATTTGGAAAGGCAGATGTCCGGCGCCAAACTATTAAAATGCTCCGAATACGCAGGTCAGATTGTAGCCAACATGGGATAAAATTTTAATGATCCTTATTCTTGTCTCCATTTTGGCGGCGATGATTCAATCCAAAGTGATTGAAGACTTTGACCAATATAAACCGAATCAATTTCCGACCTATTTCAAAACATGGCCTTTTCAGCGCGGCGATGCAAAAGAAGTTTATCGTGTCCAAGAGGAGGATGGGAAAAAATATCTCGCCGCATTTGATGATCGCGATTTTTCAGAACAGGTTTTCAGGGAATTTTCATGGAACGTCGAGGCCTTTCCCTACTTCAAATGGAAATGGCGCGCGCGCACGCTCCCCAAAAATGCGGCGGAAAATAATGGCGCCACAAATGACAGCGCCTGCGGCGTCTATATTATTTTTGGAAAAACTTCCGGCAAAGCCTTGAAATTTGTCTGGTCGACCACATTGCCTGTCGGAACTGTTTTCGAAAAAAGACCGGGCGAAATGGTTATCCAAGTTTTGGATAGCGGGCCCAAAAAATTAAACCAATGGCGTTTTCACTCTTTGAATATTCCGCAAATGGTTCAGGAATTATTGAAACAGCCGATGAAGAAAAATCCGACCGGCTTTGCCCTCTTGACCGACGGCAACGCAACCCACTCGCCTGCCGCCTGCGATTACGCCGATTTTGAAATTTCCGCGAATCCTTAGAACCTATTCTAAAACCGTTACGAGCGGCCCAAGGGCAAGGCGGGGCGGGGCCCCCAAAACCGGAACAGACAAGGCGGGAAAACTTGGTCCAGTGGACCAAGGCAAACCGCCGCGTCAGTACAATATTCGTGAGGATTTTGGGGTGCCCCAACGCAGCCATTGGGCCGCGCAGTAGATTTTAGGATAGGTTCTTAGCTGTTATCGTCGCCGATGGCCTCTACCGGACACGACTCTTTGGCCTCTTTGCATTGGGCCTCTTCTTCCGGCGTTTCGGGCTGTTTGTAGACGAAAGAATACCCTCCGTCGGGATGTTGTTTGAAATTGCTGGGGGCGGTATCACGGCAGAGATTGCAGTCGATGCACTGATGATCGACATAAAACTTGCCGGAGATATTTTCAGTAACTTTGTCGTCTTTATTAGCCATAGCGGGTGCAACATAGCCAAATCTTTTTGTTTGTCAAGTTATGGGAGAGTGGATCAGTTTGTCATTCCTGCGGAAGCAGGAATCCATGTATCCCCGTTTTCACGGGGATGACACGTTTTATGCTAGATGCCTACTTTGGGGCAGAGGCGGTTGAGAGGACAGATTTCACATTTCGGTTTGCGCGCCTCGCAAATGGCGCGTCCGTGAGCAATCAGGAGAAGTCCAAAGTCGGTCCAGTCTTTTTTGGGGATTATCTCCATCATCTCCCTTTCAATTTTTTCGGGGTCGGTCTGCTTTGTAAGCCCCATTCGGTATGTGAGTCGCTTTACATGGGTATCGACCACGATACCCGGAACACCAAAGGCTACCCCCAGCACGACATTTGCGGTTTTGCGGCCGATCCCCGGCAAATGTACCAACTCTTCTAATGTTTTTGGAACTTGGCCACCATGATTGACGAGAATCAACTGGCAACACCCTTTGATCGCCTTCGCCTTGTTTTTGTAAAAACCGGTGGAGTGAATATCTTGTTCCAACTCTTTTAAATTGGCCTCGGCAAACGATTTGGCATTAGGATATTTTTTGAATAATGCGGGCGTCACCCTATTCACCCGCTTATCGGTGCATTGTGCCGACAGAATCGTCGCCACCAAAAGCTGCAACGGATCGTCATGATGCAAGGCGCACTCGGCATCAGGATACGTTTTGCGGAGAATTTGTATAATGCGACTAACGCTCATCCTGCTGCGACTAACGCTCATCCTAACACGACCAACGCTCACCCTGCTGCGACTAACGCTCATCCTAACACGACCAACGCTCATCCTGCTGCGACTAACGCTCATCCTAACACGACCAACGCTCATCCTGAGCTCTGTCGAAGGATGCGCGTTACCTTTTTTTCGAGAGTCTTTGTATCGTCTGCCAATCTTCATGAATCAAGGCCTCCTTTTTAGCTCTGGACCATCCTTTTAATTGTCTCTCTCGGATAAAAGCATCATTGCGATTTGAAAACTCTTGAAACCAAACCAATTGAATGGGTAATCGAGAGCAAGTATATCCTTTATAAATTCCTTTCTGATGTTCATTAATTCTTTTTTCCAAGTCGTCTGTGTGTCCTATGTAGTAAGACCCATCTGAACACTTCAACATGTATAGCCAAAAAGATAGCATAGGGGTGTACTCATGGTTCGACAAGCTCACCATGAGCGGTCTCTAAAATTCACCATGAGCGGAAAACAACCCGCTCACCCTGAGCTTGTCGAAGGGTGGTTCGACAAGCTCACCATGAGCGGTCTCTACAATTCACCATGAGCGGAAAACAACCCGCTCACCCTGAGCTTGTCGAAGGGTGGTTCGACAAGCTCACCATGAGCGATCTCTAAAGTTCACCATGAGCGGAAAACAACCCGCTCACCCTGAGCTTGTCGAAGGGTGGTTCGACAAGCTCACCATGAGCGATCTCTAAAGTTCACCATGACCGGTTATTTTTTCAACCATTTTGCTATTTCCTCAATCGACCGCGTATTCAAAATATCTTTTGCGGTCAACCATCCCTTGCGAGCAATCCCCACCCCATAACGATAATTGGCGATGCCGCTCACAGAATGGGCATCGGGGTTGATCACAAACATCGCCCCTTTTTCTTTGGCAAAGGGGATGTTGCGCCAGTCGATATCGAGCCGCATCGGGCTCGAGTTGATTTCAATAGCCACATCATAATCGACGCAGGCCTTCACCACATCGGCCAGATTCACCGGATACCCTTCGCGCGAAAGCAAAAGGCGGCCGGTCATGTGGCCTAAAATTCTCACAGTTTTATTTTTAATGGCTTTGATAATTCTTTTAGTCATTTCTTCTTCCGTCATATTGAATTTGGAATGGACGCTGGCCACCACATAATCAAACGTGCTCAAAACCTTTTCGCCCAAATCGACTTCGCCGTCGGGCAGAATATCGGCCTCGATCCCTTTAAAAATATGAATCCCTTTTAATTTTTTATTGAGCCTGTCGATTTCTTTGAATTGCTCTTGCACCCGTTTGGCGTTGAGGCCGCCCGCATAATGTGCGGCTTCGCTGTGATCGGCGGTTCCGATAAATTCAAGCCCCAGCGCTTTGGCGCCCAGCGCCATCTCTTCGATCGATGCCGTTCCGTCGCTCCACGTGGAGTGACAATGAAAAACGCCGCGAATATCTTTGACCTCCACCAACTTTGGAATTTTGTGGGCCTTGGCGGCCTCTATTTCTCCGATATTTTCACGCATTTCCGGAGGGATGTATTCCATCCCCAATTTTTCAAAAAGTTTGGCTTCATCTTTGCAAAGAATCAACCGTTCACCCCCAGCCCCGCTCACCCTGAGTCCTGAGCTTGTCGAAGGGTCGAAGGGTCGAAGGGTGAACAACCCATACTCATTCATCTTCATCCCCTTCTCCTGCGCGATCTGGCGCATGGCGACATTATGCTCTTTGGAGCCGGTGAAATAATGCAGGGCCGATGGAAATTCTTCGACAGTGACACAGCGCAAATCGCACTGCATCCCCATTTTTAGCATCACAGAAGATTTTGTTTCACCGTGCGCCAACACCCTTTCCACTTGTGGCAATTTCACAAAAAAATCGCTCACCTCTTTTGGAGATGCGGTGGCTAACAGAATATCGGCGTCGCCGACGATCTCTTTGCACCGCCTTAAACTCCCGCAAACTTCCGCTATTTTTACCTTCGGGTGTTTTGCCATTTTTTCAAAAATAGGCTCAATGGCGGAGAGGGCCATCGCATACAAAAATTTTCCCTCATGCTTTTTGATCTGGGCAATCCCCTCCAGAATTTTTGTCTGTGTTTTTTCGCCAAAACCTTCGAGCGTGGCCACGCGGCCGGCATGACAGGAATGTTCCAGACCGGAAATGCTCGTGATGCGCAATTTTCCCCAAAGCACTTTGACTTTTTTGGGCCCGACGCCGGGAATACGCAGCATCTCCAAAACACCTGCAGGCACCGACGCAATGATTTTTTCGTATTCTTTCAGATGTCCGGTCTCGTACAATTCTTGGATATGCTCTGCGAGATTTTTTCCGATCCCTTTGATCGCAACCAACTGATTTTTTCCGATCAATGCGCCTAAATCTTCCGTAATGCCGCTTACCACGCGCGCCGCATTGTAATAGGCCCTGACTTTGAACGGATTTTCACCTTTGATTTCCAAAATTGCGGCAATCTCTTCCAATTTTTGCGCGATTTCTTCTTTGGTCATTTAGCCGTCATTCCGGCGGCCCCCGTATCGCAGTACGGGGCAGGCGCCGGAATCCAGTTTATTCAAAACTGTTACAAATTCTTTGGCATCCTCTAAAAGTTTTTGGACATCTTCTTGTTCAATTTTGGGGACAGCATCATAGTCTGCTGTTTGCCGAGCATGAAATAATGCATCCAAAATTGCGCTGTATTTTTTCGGCAGTATTTCTGTTTTAATAAACACCCTGCGAAATTCAATACCCAGTTGTTTATGTTTACGGGCCTTGATTCCTTTTGCGAGCAAAGCAGCGGTAATCGCATAGAATACGGCGTAATAAGCCAGAGAAACAGCGGCTAAATGAAATTTGGAAGCAAGCATCTGTTCCGCCGCTTTTAAATCTTCTTCTGCCCGTTTTTGATACGATTGAATCACTTCGATATCGGCCATAATAAAATCCCATCCTTTTCTATCTCTTCATATAACGGGGTTTTTAATTGCTGTTGTTTCTCCCAATGCTCTTTGGACATGCGCAATACAGATAGCAGATCGTTGTAATCGCCCTTCTCCATAGCAAGATCGCTTAAAGAAGCAACCCAACGATCGGCATCAAAATCATAATTTTCCATTATCATTATGAGATCCACATCCGAATCTTTGGTCGCCTCTCCCCTTGCATACGATCCAAAAAGACGGATTTCCAAAACGTTCTCCTGTTTTTCTTTTGGTTCTTTTTGGAGAAAATCGATGAAATATTGGGCCACCTTCGGCAACATTTTTTCCGGTTTTTTTAAAAATTGGGAAAGATTTCCCTCCCGCTCCATGTACGATTGCAAAAAATCTTCGGGGATCCGATAGGCCCTCCCCACTTTAAAATGAGGGATTTTATTCTGACCCAAGAGCTTATAAATGGTTAAAAGCGAGACTTTCCAAGTGGCTGCCAGCTCTTCCGGTGTATATATTTTGTTCATATCTAAACATATTTAACTATATTTAGTATAATTTAACAATATCTATTTTATGAAAATATAACGCTCCTCCGCCTTTGGAGGGGCGCCTTTCTGGTCAAATAACTTTAGGGCTCCTGCCGTCGATATATAAGAGCCGATTTATGACCGAAATTAGATTCACAAGCGATATTCATGTCCCCTACGAAAAGGAGGCAAAAGACCCAGTCCTTTTCGACCCGACTGAAAAATATGCAAACAAATTGATGCAATCTGATCTTGAAAAAGAATTTTTTGTAAAATATCTGATTAGGACACAAAAAATTTTGATACCCTTGTCGGCGGTTTGCAAATGTTAAAACAAAAAGGTTCTTCTCCCAATCCAGATAAGATTATTTCCGTAAAGAATGTGGGAGTGGATTTATAGAGACATCAAAAAATGAACAATTGTGCGGACCGGATTGCCGGTGGCGCCAACTTCCGCATAATAGTGCATCGGTTCATCGGCCCATGCGGTCGAGGCGATATCCATGTGGACCCATTTGTTTTTACGCGCGAAATCTTCCAGGAAAAGGGCGCCCGAAATCGTCGAAGCTTTGGAACCGCTCCCGGAATTTTTCAAGTCGGCCGGCCCTTTAAGATAACCTTTTTTATATTCCTTGACGAGGGGCAGTTCCCACGCCGGCTCTCCCGCTTTTTTCCCGGCCGCCAGAACTTTTTCGATCAGTTTTTTGTCATTTCCCAAAATGGGTGTGACCAATTCGCCAAGCGCATAAGCGGCTCCACCGGTTAGTGTCGCCATATCAATGATGTAATGGGGATTCAAATCGGCGGCGTAGTCGAGCGCATCAGCCAGCACAAGGCGGCCTTCGGCATCGGTGTTGATGATCTCAACGGTTCTCCCCGCGCGCGTGGTGATGATGTCTCCCGGCTTGATCGCACTCCCCGACGGAAGATTTTCAGCGGCGGCGATGAAACCGTCCACCTCGACATTCGGTTTTAATTGCGCGATGGCATCAAAAACGCCGATCACCGTTGCGGCGCCGGCCATATCCATCTTCATAAATTCTTGATCCCTCGTTTTCAAATTGAGACCGCCACTGTCGAACGTAATCCCTTTTCCGACCAGCGCCACTTTCGTTTTTGATTTTTTAGGTGGTTTATAGGAAAAATGAATGAAAGAGGGGGGTTGCTCGGATCCTTGAGCCACGGCCAAAAGAGCCCCCATTTTTTCTTTTTTGATTTCATCAAGTCCCAAAATTTTGCAGCGGATGTTTTTGTATTTTTTGGAGACCGCGAGAGCGGCCTTGGCCAGATCGGTCGGGTTGAGTTCGCTCGGCGGCGTATTCGTCAAATCCCGCGTGAGATTGGCGGCGTTGCCTAAAATATCGCCAAGGGCCGCCGCTTTTTCGAATGGGGCCGTTGCCCCTTTGACATGAATCAAAAATCGTTTGAGCGTTTTGGCGGGCGGTGTCTCTTTTTTCTTGAAACGGACGAAATTATAATTGCCGAGGAGGGCACCCTCTACAAAAGCCTGAAGACGATCTTGTGGCGAGAGGCCCTTAAGCCGCACCGTTTCCAGAACGCCTGAAACGGATGCCGCCTTTAGGGCATTGGCAACTTGTGCCACTTTTCCGCCTATGCGGCGCACGGTTTCGAGTGAAAAATCTTTTTGTAATCCGGCGCCTGCCACTAAAATTGTTTTTGCCTTTATTTTTCCAAACGTATTGATGACAAGCGTTTCCCCCTCTTTGCCGAAAAATTGTCTGGCCTGCATCGTTTTGGAAATTTGCCCCTCCAGGATTTTGTCCAATTCCAGCCCTTGATCGTCTTTCGATAAAGAAGGGGTGGAGGGTTTTTCTCCCTCTTTTGCAAAACAGCAGATAAAAACCAGATCGGCATCGGCCGACGAAAGAGTCTCTTTGATAAGTCGAAATTCCATATTTTTGGTTGTTCTTAAGGGAATGTTTCGATATTGTCAATTATATGCCGCAACAAAAGTTGACCAAAGGGCTTGAAAAGGGCGTCGGGTTTTTAGGACGCGTGGTTGAAAAATTGGTGGGACAGGCCAAAAAGGCAAAAGAAAAAGTCGGCACCGAAACGAGCGGATTGCATCCGATCATGGCTTTGGAGTCGCGGCTCTCTCTTGCCAAAATCAGACAATTGATTGATCTCGTCGGAGACCGGTTCATGATGCAGACACTTCCCCCATTGCGGGAGAAAACCGTTTTGGAACTGGGGGAAAACCCGCTCCGTTTCCAAAAAACGATTCTTGAAAAAAAACCGAAAGTTTTTTGTGGCATGGTTGTCGATGACAATCTGCCGACCCTTTTGGCGCCGGCTTCTTCTCTTGTTCTAAAGGGAAATCTGAAATCCATTCCGTTTGAAAACGATTTTTTTGATTGTGTGGTTGCCCATATTGCCACACCCCATCAGGGGGATGTGGTCAGTGCGTTCAAAGAAATCGGAAGGGTGTTAGTTCCCGGCGGCACCGGTTTTATTCTCGATTACCATCCCTTTGGACTCTACGCCAAATCGGGAACAGGACGGATGCGTTCCATTCAGGCAACGATTCGCGGTTTGGAAGATTATTACAAGATGTGCCGTGTGGCTTCGCTCTCCATTACGGATATGCATGAAGGTTTCATCGATGATACGTTGCGAAACCAATTCGCAGCGTCCGAAGAGATGAATGCGTTTCGCGAAATCAAAGGGACACCGTTGGTTTTATTTTTACAGGTGACGAAAAAAAGAGGGTAGCATGGATTTTGAAAAAAAACTGGCCGAATTGTTTATCGAATTGCCGGATATCCCCAAAACATTGAAGGGGGTTGTGCCGGCTGTTTCGGTTGGGAAACAAATTTATGTCGGGGGACTGCTTCCCTTTTGGGATGGGAAAGTGGCTTTTAAGGGGAGATTGGGGATCGAAATTTCTTTGGATCAGGGGATAATGGCGGCCCGCTATGCTTTGATCAATGCATTGAGTGTGGTGAAGGAGCATTGCGGGAGTTTGAATAAGGTTGAAAAAATCGTTCAACTCCATTCTTTTTTGGCGGTCGGTGGTGATTTTAAAGATCATGAACGGGTTGTCGATGGGGCCTCCAGCTTATTATATGACATTTTTGGCGGGGCGGGAAAACATACACGTCGTATTGCCGGTGTAATGAGTCTACCGCAGAATGCCTGTCTGGAACTGGCGCTTCTTGTAGAGGTAAAATAAATAGAATGGCAACTTTTAGGTTTTTTTCTGCAACATATGCTGGATTTTGCGGACGAGAGAGCGGAGATGGAACGGTTTGGAGACGTAATCATCGGCGCCATGGGTAAATCCCTCAATCCGGTCGGCCTGAGCATCTTTTGCCGATAAAATAAGGACCAAAATATCTTTTGTGGCCGGATTTTCCTTCAATCGATTGCAAACTTCGATGCCGGAAACTTTAGGCATCATAATGTCGAGTAAAATAAGATCCGGTTTTTGCCGGTCGATCTCTTTGAATGTCTCTTCAGCATTATGGGCATGCGAAACGGTATATTCCTCTTTTTCAAGCAATTTGCCCAAAACGGTATGGATTTGGGGCTCATCGTCGACAATAAGAATTTTTTCTTTCATTTTTCAATACGTTAACTTTATGCGCCGGATGGGTCAAGCATCGATTTTTATGGTTGCCTAAAAATCCAACTTTCCCTATACTTTCGCCGATTTTCATTTGGCCCGCCTGACTTAAAGGGGGGGAGTAGTCATTAACAATTAGCCAACCCGAAACCCGCCACCATTATGGTGGAGGGTGGAGCAGAATCTACAGTCGGAAAGGGGGTGTCTCTCCAAAAGGCTATCTGCATATTTTAAGGGTGGATTGAAGTACGACCTTGAATGTTTCAAGGTTGGATAAGGAGAGAAAGCATGAAAAAATCATTTATTGCAGTATTTGCCATTGCCCTGCTCGCCTCGGCAGTCAGCTTTGCAGCAGAAAGCTCTGTCGCCGGTGGGTTTGAGGCATCCGGTAACGTCGTAGCAGGTGCCGGTTGGCAGCGTTTTAAAACCACGGGTGCTGCAGTAGTAACCCGTGATGTGAATGGTAATCTTCCCGGCCCAATCGGTTCCAATGACACGACGGCCGGAGCCGTGAACAAAGAAGATGTCTTCAAATTCTTTGTCGATCAGGCAGAATTGGATGTCGCCAAATCATTTGGTGAAAACATCCGTATCCGTGCCGACTTGGATTTCGGTTCCAACACCATGAATGGTGGTGCGAGATTCAATAACGGTGCTGGTCCCGGTGCCGCTGTTGGTGTCCTTGTGGAACAAGCGTATGCCACGGCCAATTTGGCATTAGGGAATGGGGTTGAATTCCTGTTGGGACGTTTCAACGCCCCGATCGGATTCGAAAAAATCAATATCATCTATAACGATACGATCTCCCACAGTATCGTCTATCGCGCTTTGCGTCCGAACACCTTTACGGGTGCAAAGTTTTACTATGCATTCAGCGATATGGTCGATTGGCATCTCTACGTTGTCAATACAGGATTGACCAACGACATGGGTGATTTTGTTGCCCTCAAGACCGATATCCCCGGAGCCGGTACACGTATCGGTTTCAACTGGGGTGAAGAGGGAAAAAAGAGCACGTTGGGTGTTTCCGGTGCTTACGGGCAAGATCATACCAACCCCGGCAACATGAAGAAGCATTTGAGCTTCTTGGGTGATGCCGATTGGCAATGGTGGGTTACCGACAACTTCGCCTTCGGTGGCGAAGCGGTCTATCGCCAGATTGATACCCGCAATACCGTAGCTGGGCAAAATAGAAAAAATGGCAAGTATTTCGGAGCATTGGCCAATTTCCACTACGACTTCAGTGACGTGTGGGATGGGACACTCCGTTTTGCTTGGGCCAAAGATGTCAATGGTGCAAATGCAACCGGTGCGCTTGTTGGAGGCAATTTTGGTGGAGCTGCCTTGCAGAGCTTAACCGGCGCCAAGCAAAGTATTTATGAATTTGCTTTGGCCGGCAACTACGCCATTGCTGACGGTGCAAAACTGAAATTGGAAGGGGATTACTCCCTCTACAAACCGACCGGTGCTTCCAAGCAACAGGTCTTCGGTTTTGCCGCCGCATTTGCCTATGAGTTCTAATTGAACTTATGAAGGCTTGAAGTGGTTTAAAAAACCCCGCTTGTCAGAAATGGCAAGCGGGGTTTTGTTTTTAATAGTCTCCTCTTCTTGACAAAAAAAATAGAGCGCGTAGTAGAAAAACCGACAAGGGGGAGGGAGGCAAAGTGAAAATCCGTTTTTTGTTTTGTAGTATCCTTTTTGCAGTCACTCTTTATTGCCCTTTTTTCTCGGCGAGGGCCAATTTCGTTAAGGGAGGTTTTGAAGCCTTCGGCAATATTGTAGCCGGCGCCGGTTGGCAGCGTTATCGGATTAAAGGGACTCCGACCAATATCATACCTACGGATGTGAATGGAGCCGTTCCCGGTGTCATCGGTGGATATTCTAATGCCATACGCATTAACAGAGAAGATGAATTTAAATTTTTTCTCGATCAGGCTGAACTCGATTTGGCAAAGTCATTTGGCGAAAATGTTCGCATTCGTTCCGATCTCGATTTTGGCTCCAACACCTTAAATAGTGGTCCTCGATTTACTAACGGTGCGGGCGGTGGAGCCGCGGTTGGTATTGTGGTTGAGCAGGCTTATGCGGTAGCCAATTTTTTTGGGGCCGAGTTTCTTTTGGGTCGGTTCAATGCCCCCATCGGTTTTGAAAAAGTCGATGTGATCGACAATTTTACAATCTCCAGAAGCGCCATTTATCGCTCACTTCGCCCAAATACATTGACCGGAGTTAAATTTTATAAGGCTTTTAGCGATGCATTCGACTGGCACATCTATGTTGTCAATTCCACGCTGACTTATGACCATGGGGATATGACTTTTCAGAGTACCGATGTTCCGGGCGCCGGGACCCGTTTTGGAATCAATTGGGGAGACGAGGGGAAAAAGAGCACGGTGGGGTTGTCCGGGATTTACGGAAACGATCATCCCAATGGAAAAACCCACGTCGGTTTTTTAGGGGATGTCGATTGGCAATGGTGGATAACCGACTCTTTTTCTTTTGGCGGGGAGGGGATTTACCGGCAGGTGAATACGACTTCAAGCACAGCAGGCCGGCGAAAAAATGGGAAATATTATGGGGCCCTTGCTAATTTTCATTATGATTTAAGCGATGTTTTTTATCTGAATTTCCGTTACGATTACACCAATGATATAAATGGCCCGACCAACAGTGGCATTTTAGTGATCCCGATTACCTCTACGACCGGTACGCCAACTATTTCCTTGACGGGTGCAAAACAGCAGATACATGAGGCTGTGTTGGATGGACAATATGCCATTGCCGATAATACCTATTTTCGGGTTGAATTCGGTTACAGCTATATGAGTCCTGCTTTGCTAGAGAGTCAGCAGGTTTTTGGCGTCGCCGGAATTTTTGCTTATGCTTTCTAAAGTATTTCAACATTTGAGACGTACCGAAGGTGCGGATCAAATGTTAGAAATACTTATGGTTTTTAACTCCATGATGTATTATCAGAAAGTTAAAATACCATAAAATTTTATGATCGATTTTTTGAGGCAGCTCGATCCCATCTGGATCAGTTTGGGACCCATCGTGGTGATCAATATTATTTTGGTCACCTCTCTCCTCTACTTTTTGGCGACCAAACACCGTTATCCTGTCCCTCCGGAGGTAGAAACTCGGCACAATTCGCGCTTTTTAAGCGGCACCTTGAAGCATTGGTGGTACTGGAACAACGCCCCCATCGCCAAATTTTTTGTGAAACTCAAAATGACTCCGAATACGCTGACCTTCATCGGATTTCTTTTCAGCATTGCCGCCGCTTTTTTCTTTTCCAAGGGGCTTTTCGGATATGCAGGCTGGCTCATGTTATTTGGCGCCACCTTTGATCTTTTTGATGGTCAGGTGGCAAGGCTGACCGAGAATGTCTCCAAATCGGGGGCTTTTTTTGATTCGGTCATGGATCGTTTCAGTGAGGGGATTTTATTTTTGGGACTTGTCTGGTTTTTCAAAGATTCATGGGTCCTCTTTTTTCTGATCTTGGGGATGATCGGATCGACCGGCGTGTCTTATACAAGGGCGCGCGGAGAGGCAGTCGGTGTCGATGTCCGCAAGGGGTCGATGCAGCGCCCGGAGCGGATTGTCTATTTAGGTTGTGCCTCCATTTTTGAACCAATGACCTCTTATTTGCTGAATTTTGTTTGGCCGCTGCCGCCTCCCGTTTTGGTCATCGCCGCTATTGTATTGATCGGTGTGATGACAAATATCACTTCCATTTACAGGATGGTTTATGTGATGAATGAACTCGACACGCGGGAAAAAAGATCCAAAGAAGAAACCATCCCACAAATTTTACACAAACTCTCCACCCCCGAAGGGCGTAAAGAGGCCTTCAAAATCCGAAAAACTTCTTAGAGTACCTCTAAAAACTCTTATTTGTCATTGCACCCCGAGCTTGTCGAGGGGGAAGCAATCCAGTTAATTTTCATCGTTGAGTTAAAAAGGATATCCAAAGGTAATGTGAAGACGTCCAAAATTTTCGCCCGTTTTGCGATCGAGAATAATACCATAATCGGCACGCACAGGTCCAACCGGTGTGATATACCGGAGTCCAAAACCGGCGCTGCGTCGGATATTATTATTGTTCATCTCACTGAAAGAGTTTTGAAGACTGCCGAGATCAAGAAAGAGGGCGCCCTGCACGCTGTCAATCAACCGAATATGTGCTTCACCATTGAAGATAAATCGGGCACGGCCTCCGACAGGATTGCCTTGGGCACTTGTTGGCCCTAATACATCTTCCCGGAAACCGCGAATGGTATCATCACCGCCTAACACCAAAAGTTCCCGTTGGGGAATGCTAATATTGGCGCCGATGTTTTGAATGCTGTCGAGTCGGAGCAGATAGGTAAATGTCAGAAATTTGAAAGGGGTGTAATATTGGCTGAAGGCCCCTCTCAATTTTGCGAAATTAGCGCGAAGGCCTTTAATTTCATTGAAAAAACTTGTTCTGCCAAGGCTGAATAATCCATTTTTGGGATCGGAATAGCTATCTCGTGTGTCAAAACTTCCTGAAAGGGTCATTTTGGAGAGGGTGTTGTCACGCAAATTTTGCGGATTGATGGCTTGACCGCGGATGTTATAAGTACGCGCCAATTCGTAACGGGTCAAAAATCCAAATCGATGAAATTGACGAAAGAAAGAAGTAGCCCCGCCTCCCTGTAAGGAGGTTTCCAACGGGTTTGCAAAATAATCCATCCATGAAGCGACCGTCATTTGCAAATCATGTCCGGCAAAACGAGGATCGTACCACGAGAGTTCCGCCCGGTCTGTTTTAGGGCCTCCGCGCAACAAAAGGGATATCTGTTTTGCCCATCCAAATGCATTCAGATTGTTGAATCGGACGGTGCCGGCGTATTTGAGATCGGTGCTATATTGGGCTTCAACGGAAAATGTGAACGGTTCTCTCTCTTCTATTTCTACTTTCAAATGAACCGTTGTTGCTTTTTCTTCAAGTCCGATAGTGGTGATATTGACCGAATTGAAAGCGCCCAACTGTCGCAGGTTGAGCTGGCTGTTGATGATTTTTTGATAGCTGTAAGGATCCCCCTCTTTTATTTCCATTGCCTGTTTTATAGCCCGGACACCGGACAAAACGTCTCCGACAATCAGGACCTCACCGATTTTGACGAAATCACCCTCAATAATATTGTAAGTGATAGTCAATCTGTTTTCTGTTCTGGAAACGGTTTGTGCGACTTCGGCATAGGGAAAACCGTTGTTTGCATAATATAATTTCACCTGTTCGGCATCGACGGAAAGAAAAGATTGATCGACCGGTTTTCCCTCAACATTTTTGAGGACTTTTACCAATTTTTTTTCTGATTGAACGAGATTACCGATAAAAACCACTTTGTCGACAAAAACCTGAGGTCCCTCATCCACTGGAAATACCATGTCAAGCCGTGTTCTCTCAGGATTTTTAATCATTTCCGGGTTGCCTACTGTTGCATCTAAAAATCCTTTACTTTGATAAAATTTTGTTGCGATTTTTTGATCCTCTTCAATCAGCGATTCATCCAAAACACCCCTTTGTGTTAGAGAGCGTTCTTTTGTAAAAATCTGTTTTTTCAATTTACGGCTTGAAAGCGATGGATTGCCTTCAAAATCGACAGAATAGATAAAACTGCGCGGCCCCGGATTGATAAAAAAGGAGATATGATAAAGATTCGGGTTGATTTTTTCTTTTTTGAAGGTGATTTGGGCTTCGAGATAACCCTTTTTCTTAAAATATTCCTTCAGTTTTTCGACGGCCGATTCCATCTCGACCACATCGAAGTTCACCTCTTCGTAAAGACCCGAAGCTTCTTTGAGAGATTTGAGCCGGTATTTTTTCAAGCCTTTAAAAAAGATTTTCATTCTGGGCCCTTCGGAGATCTGTATCACAATGGCAACACGTCTTTTTTTCCAATCGATCTGTTTGTCGAGCACCTTGGCACGCACTTTTAAATATCCCTTCGCACGATAGAATTTTTCCAGACCGCGAATTGCCTCCTTCAGCCTTTTCTCGGTATAAATATCCATGGGTTTGATAAAGGAAGAGACTCTCCCTTTGCGCAAGGAGCTGACCCCCTTAAACTCAACAGATTCATAGCGAAGACGTTCTCCCTTAATAATATGAAAGTCGACATCGGTTGTCAGCTCCTCTGCCCCCGGTGTCAAAAAAGATTGTACACCGGTGTTGTAATAACCTTTTTTTGTGTAAAAACTTTTGATGCGGTCTTTTTGTTCCGCCATCTTTTCCGGTTCGATCATATCGCCCACATGCAGACTAAGGCGTTTTCGAATTTTAGTGGCCACATAAGGATAATGCCCCGATATGGAGAGTTGACTCACAATTTCGCCTTGATGCAAATCCAGATGAATAATCATTCCCCCATCTCCCTCTTTGAGGGTTGTTTGTATGCTGTCAAAGATGCCCCATTTTTTTAAATGCTCCACCCCAATCTCCAATTTTTGAGGATCGTAATCGTCTCCGATTTTCAACGGAAGCAGACCCAAAACTTGTTCTTTGGAAATGGTGACAGCCCCCTCAATCTCAACGGCGACAATTTTGTTGGAGGCGGACAAAACGCAATACGGAGTCGATAAAAAAAGAAGGAATCCAATCCACTGTGCGATCTGTTTTTTCATCGGCTCCTAATTTTAAAACCGCCACCCATCTGGTAGCTTTCATCGGTGCTTTGCGCCCCTTTAAGAATAAAAAAATCGGTCAACCAGTATTCCAATTGGAAGGATTGGACCGCATCGTCTTGCTTTAATTCGGAAGCAAATTCAACAGTGAGGCGGTCGTTCAGGCGTTTTCCGGCCGTCAGCTTGCTGGCCTGATCTTCCCCGTGTTGGTCGGCAACCGATTCCAGACGAAAGACATCCAGATGCGTTGCCCTTGCAAAAGGACGTTGAAAGGCGGCCGCAACCTGTTCTGCGGCCAGTCCTGTGCCGGCCCGTTGTTCAAAATAATTCGGTTGTTCTGTTTTTCCGGTTGTTCCAAAGAGGATGAGAGATAAAACCTCTTTTTTATCGAGCGGACCTTCCCGAATGGAATTCCCGGACAAGTCGATAGCCAGATTATTCGTTGGGCCATGCAATTTTGCCACGATATGCGCATCTTCGAGTTCCTGCTCCGCATCCACCTCCAGATAAGGGGCTTTTGCATATTCCCGAAATTCGATAAAACCGCGCGTGATATCAAAATCAAGTCCCAGATAGTGAATTTCTCCTTCGGTGGTATTGACCGTTCCGGAAAGTATCGGTTGTTGCAAGGTTCCTTTTACTTTTAGATCGGCGATCAAATCAATTTTTCCGACATTGTTGTCGATGACCAGATCCCCCAAATTTTTTACTTTTAGATTGAGTTTCCATGGCTGTTCCTCCAAAGCCGCTTTTTTGATTTCGCGCGAAGCGGAAGGGGCTCGCTTGAGTTCCTCAATAATATTGAAATCTTTAGTATAGCGGCCGTCCACGACGGTAATGGTTCCGGCAAGTTCGGGAGCTTCTGCCGGGCCTTTCAGTGACAAATCGGCATCGAATTCCATTCTCAAATCGCCCGCCTTATCGCGATAGGAAATTTGATGTCCCGACAAATTAAGGTCGACCGATGACGGTTTTCCCCCTGCATGGAGCATCATTCCGTTCAGTTCAAAAGCGCCTGACTCAATTTCCCCCGTCAACTTTGTTGCACGAATGCGATTGCCCTCGAACAAAATCGTTCCCTCCAGATTTTCGGCTGCGTAGGGATAAGCCCGCAAATAAATTCGGTTCCCTTTGAAGTCGACCTTGCCATTCATCTGGATGTTTGGCATTTTTCCTCTTACGGCGAGCTGAAAATAGGCCGGACCCGAGGCATCACGCAGGATGCGGGACAAAAATTTGAGTTTTGCCAGATCCAGATCGCCATTTCCTTTTAAATCAAGTCCTTCCGGCGCGATTCTTCCGCTGATTTGTGTTTTGAGAGAGGGGTTGGTTTGGTCGGCAATGGTTAATTTACTGATTTGCCATGATGTGTTCTTGCTGAAATAATTTACATCAATATTCAAACCTTCGAGCGGTTGGCCCGACAGTCTTAATCCTTCCGGTTTGAAGTCCAAAACAAGAGGCCGGATGAAATGCGATTCGTCGCCGTTGGAAAAAAGGAAGTCGGCCTTGTCTATTTTGAGACTTTTTGCATTGAGTGTGAAATGACCTGTAATATTTTCAAAACCCTCTTTTAGAAAATTACCGTCGGTTGCAACAAAATGACATTCTCCCTGAATATTTTCGGGAGCCCCTTTCAATTTTAGTTGGGCCGTCAAATTTCCATCCAGCGGCAGGTCCGGGAGTGATGTGGCGATGGGATGATTCTCAAATTGGGTATCCAGCGTTATTTTTTTGGGACGTGTTTTGTCCGACGCTTTTTTTTCACCGTATTGGATCAGGAAAAGGGCTTTTCCGGTCTCTTTTTCATCGGTAATTATTTTGCCGTCGAGCTTGAGTTGTGGGTGTGTCAAGTCGAGAGTCACTTTTGCCTTTTGGGCAAGCACGGGGCCATAGCCCCCTTCGGTTGCTTCGCCAATGAGGGAAAGGTGAATGGTTTTTCCGGCCCCTTCCAGCTTTCCTTCTGCATGGGCCTTGCCGTGAATCGGATGCAAATTTTTATCCTCAAATTTTTCAAACAATCGCTCGAGAGGAAAATGGTCGGTTTGCATTTGCAAATGGAACGAAAAAGGTTTCAGATCGATGGTCCCTTTTGCCTGTAACACGGCTTCATCGGTTGTTATATTGGTTTCGTAGAGTGTTAATTTTCCATGTTGCCATTCAAAACGGGTATCCACCTTGGCCGGATGTTCTTCAAAATGTTCAAAAATGTGTTGGGCTGAAATGTTTCCTTTCCCTTTTGATGTTGGGATGTCAAAACCTTCTCCTTCGAGGTCTATTTTGGCGGTGAGCAGCCCCGCCACGTTGAATGTTCTGGTCTCATCGCCCAATTCGGGAATCACAACCCCTTTTGGGGTTTCCATATGAAAAGAAAATTTTTCGGAAGACAAATCGGCATCGAGTTTCCCTAAAATTTCATTTTCATCAATTTGAATCACAAATTTTTTGGAACGGATTTTGGATTTGTCCAGTCTCAAATGGGTTTCAAAACGGTGGATGTGCAGTTTGTCGAGACGGGCATTGCGTAATGTGAGCAGGCCGTCAATATCATCGATGTACGGGAATGTTTTGGACCAGCGGCTGAAATTGGTGGCGACTTCCACATTCAGATTTTCAATCTCTTTTGTTGTTTGATCCGGATTGGTGTAAAGAGCATTTTGCAGTTGCAGGTCCAGCTGGGTCCCTCTTCGGATAGAGGGTTTGAGTTTCAATCCCAAATGGGTAATTTTGAGATCGGTTTCATCCGGAAAACGGAGCGTGATATCTTCCAGAGTGCCTTTGCTCACCACCAGATTTTGAAGCAAAATCAGAGTCCGAATCTTGAATTTTTTCTTGGGAGCCTCTTTTTTTGAGAGGACACTTTTGGCCAGAGCAAGAGTCGGCGACTGGACGATCAGATTACTGATGCCCACTTGTCCCCGAAGCAGGCGAAAGGGATTTAAAGCAATATGAATAGTGTCAAAAGAGAGATGATGTCCCGATGGATGTTGCAAACGGAGATCATGGATGTTCAACTCAAAAAGCCACGGTTTGAGCCGTAACGATCCGACAGTAATACTCCATGGTTGGAACGGTTTGTATGTCTCCAAAAACCATTGCTGGAATCTCGGATTGTTGACCAGCAAAATCGGTGTTTGAAAAACGGCAAAAAGAAGGAGAACCGCGATAATAATGTGACGCCTTACTTTTCTAAAACGTTTCATGATCGGATTTTGATGGAACGAACCTGTTTTTTGTCTTCGAAAATTTTACGTCGATCCAATTTGTCCAAAAATTTCTGATGGATATTGTCAAAATCGCCGTTTGAGAAAAAAGCGACCACTTCATTGGGGCCGATGCCGCGAATAATGAATTCAATGATGAAATCGGTTCCATCAATAGCATAGGCGTCAATACCTCGTTTCATCAGATCGTCCGCCAATTTGGCTGTGTTCAGACGTTCCGCCTCCGGAATGTTTTCAGGATGATAGACCGGGGCAAGGATGACCTTATCGGCTCCTTTGAATGCCTTGAGATAGGCATCGTAATGGGCATTGCGGCGCGAGGTATTGGAGCGGGGCTCAAAAACAACAATAAGCCTCCGATTTTTGAACCGTTCTTTGAGCGCCTCAATAGTACAATGAATCGCCGTCGGGTGATGGGCAAAATCGTCAATCACGGTAATCCCTTTGACGACACCCTTAATTTCCTGACGCCGTTTAACCCCTTTGAATGTTTTCAAACCATGGGCGATTTTTTCCCAACCGAGTCCCATCTGGTGACAAAGTCCTGCCACAGCGACACTGTTTTCCAGATTGGCCTTGCCGCACATTTGTGTCGACAGCGGGATTTGTTGGTCATCGAAACAGAGTTTGAAAGAGGTTCCTTCCGGTGAAAATTGAATCTCTTGTGCCGTGTAGTGACCCTGTTTGAGTCCGTAACGAAAGAGGGGATAGTTGTGAATGTGAGTGAGCTCGGTAATTTTAGGGCTATCGGCCCATGCCAAAAGAGGTGCTTTGTCCGAAAGGGTGCCGACAAATTTTTCAAAAGCCCCGATCATTTTCTCGAAAGTCGGATAAATATCGACATGATCCCATTCGATCGAGGTCAAAATAGCGCCGGCAGGACGGTAATGGGCAAATTTGGGGCCTTTGTCGAAAAAGGCGCTGTCATATTCATCTCCTTCGACGACAAAAAAATCGCCCTTGCCCAAATGATAGCTTTTTTCCAAATTCAATCCGACACCGCCAATCATAAAACCGGGGTCCAAGCCGGCATCGGTTAAGACCCATGCGAGCAGGCTGGAAGTCGTTGTTTTTCCATGCGTGCCGGCAACCACAAGGGCCTTTTTATTTTTCAGAAAAAATTCCTGCAAGGCTTGAGGGAGCGAATAATACTTCACTCCCAATTCGAGCGCTCGAACCGCTTCCGGATTTTCTTTGCGACAGACATTGCCAATGATGACGATGTCCGGTTTTTTCTCCAGATTTTTTGGATCAAAGTCGGTCATCAGCGGAATTCCCATCGCCTTGAGCTGATCTCCCATCGGGGGATAAAATTGAGTATCAGAACCGGTGACTTGAAAACCGGCCTCTTTGAAAAGCCCCGCTAAAGAGCCCATCCCCGTGCCGCAAATTCCGATCAGATGAATGTGTTTCATATTGTCACCTTTAGGCACCTCTAAAAACCGGTTCGGTGTCATTAATAATGACCTCGCTCATCAAGGCCCCGGCGATGACATTTCCCTCTCTAACAACCGTGCGCATGAGGCCTGCGCCTTGTTTAGCTTGTTGCTTGAAATCGGACAATTTTGCAACGATAGGAATCGGCTGATAGCCGCACATTTTGGAGACTTGTGAACTGAATCGGTTGATCTCAGATAAGTGATTTTCGGAAAAATCTTTGTCTTTGTATAAAAAGAGAAGATCCAGATCGCTGGATGCCGTTGCTTTCCCTTTTGCATGACTGCCGAAAAGGATAATGCAGACCGGTTTTGGACTAAGCGCATTCATGTAATATTGTCCGATCATCTCTGTCCATGAACCTCCCAGTTCCAAAGTGGGCAAGAGACATTTTTGTATGAAAAGATGCTCTTGGTTTAACTGATAAACAAAAGAAGATCCGATTTTTTCCAAGCGGACAATTTTTAATCGGGCCAGTTTTTGGAGAATTTGGTGGACAGTTTGAGGGGAGAGGCGGGTCTTTTTAGCGATTTGCCTGCCCGATAAAGAGACCCTGTTTTTGGCCAAGTATTTAAGGAGCTTAAAAGCTGATTTGTTGCCAAAAGATTCAGATATTATATTTTCCATATTTTTATCAATAAGTTAAGTTATATATAAAATATGACAAATGTCTAATTATTCTGACAACTGTCATATTAATTAATATGGTCAATTTTAGCAACTTTATTTATGGTCGGCCGATAACTTAAATAATGGAAATCAACTCTGTCAAAACAGTCGGGATGTCGACGGTCGATGGTCAATGTGTCGCCGTGCCGGTCGCCGACCAGAAAGTAGCTACTTATTGGTCGGATCCTTCGGATGTCTTTGTCTTGGGTGCGGCAACCAATCTTGGAAAAAGGAATTTGGGAAGATGTGGGGTTGTAGCCTTCAATTTGTTGAACAAGTCGATTAGTTTGATGCTCCTTGCCGGAAGTGGGTACATTTTTTATCGATCTTTTTACATTAAGGATAAAGAAGAAGCCAGACGTAATAGAATTTTTAGTATTTTAGCGGCAGGTATAGCGGTTGTTGGGCCGAGAGCAGGCGTACCGCTTTTTTCGAAAGGACTTCAAGAATTGATGGGAGACTCCAGGATTACTAATCTCGGCAATTTAAACATCAGAGATTCGGTTCGATATCTTCGGGATAATTGTATGGATAATTCTGGTGGCTCGCGCAAACTCTCTCCTGTCGAAGTGAGAAAAGCAGCAAAAGATGAAGATACAGCCATGCGCAACGCTGCAGGGATGGTCGGAGTGGCGCTTGTTGTCGGAGGCATGTTGGTTTTGGTCCCCATCGGCATTTGACATGGCAGAATGTAGCCGCTACATTCTGCAACGCAATTTATGCAACAGACCCACAGGGCTTTTAAATATTACGATTTTCTCGTGGCGGCGTTTGTCACAATTCTGCTTTGCGCAAATATCATCGGGGCCGGCAAGGTGGCGACCGTTCACGGTTTCACATTCGGCGCCGGCATTGTCTTTTTTCCGTTGAGCTACATTTTTGGAGATGTGCTGACAGAGGTTTACGGTTACGCCCGCGCGCGCCGCGTCGTCTGGTCCGGCTTTGCAGCCCTCATCTTCGCCTCTTTCATGTGCTGGTTTATTCTGGCACTCCCTGCCGCGAAGGATTGGCACATGCAAAAAGAATATGAGGCTGTGCTCGGGAGCACACCCCGCATCGCTTTGGCCTCGCTCATCGCTTTTTTTGCCGGCGAATTTTCCAACTCTTTCATTTTGGCCAAGATGAAAATTTTCACCAAAGGACGCTATCTCTGGAGTCGGACGATCGGCTCCACCGTTGTCGGCGAAGGGGTCGACTCTCTGATTTTCTATCCGCTCGCTTTTCTCGGATTGTGGGAGCCGCAACTGGTTTTAACGGTGATGTGCACCAATTATTGTATCAAAGTTCTGACCGAAGTGGTGATGACGCCGGTTACCTATAAAGTAGTCCATTTTCTGAAAAAAAAAGAGAACGAAGATTATTACGACACCCAAACCGATTTCACGCCGTTTTCGGTTGAGGTTTAGGATTGTCATTCCGGCCGCGCATGTCATTCCCGCGAAAGCGGGAATCCAGCGCCTTTCGCTTATTAATCAAAAATACGCCGCACAGGATGATGACGGTTCCTAAAGTTTGAATCGGCAGCATCACTTTGTGCAAAACAAAAAAATCGAGCAAGATAGCAACGAGCGGCATGCAATAGGTGACCGCCGTGGTTTGTAGTGTTCCCACCTCTTTGAGTAGTTTGAAAAATAAGAGCCACGCAATGGCCGTGCTAAAAAATCCGAGATAAAAAATGGCCGCAAATCCGGTCCAAGACCATTGTAAGGAGGTGTGTGGCCGTTCAAAAAAAAGGGTGAAAAGAAGAAGGATGATGGCCGAGCCAAAACACTGATAAAAGATGTTGATCGCATTATGGGTGCGATGAACAAAACGGCGTGTCCATAAAACGCCGATTGCATAACTCAAAGACATCATCAAAATAGACGCCAATCCTTTTAGCTCCGGTGTTATCCCGACAATCAGTTCTGGCCAGAAAATTAAGACGACACCTGCAAATCCGATTAAAACCCCTAAAATTTTATTGCGGGTCAGTTTGTCATGGGGGGTCATGAGCGGTATCAGCAAAACAGAAAAAATCGGGACGGCGGCATTCAAAACGCAGGCCAATGCCGGCGCCACAAATTTTTCTCCCCAAAAAACAAAAACCCATGCAATCCCCATCGTAAAGACGCCGGCCCCCATCGATTGGAGCCAAACTTTGGAATAAAAAGACCTCCGTTTTAACAAAAGATAAAAAAGAATGCCGGTCATGCCGACGAGGCTTCTTAAAAATGCTGAAAAAATGGGGGGGAAATGTTGAACGGAAATGCCGATAGCCAAAAAGGATCCGCCCCAGAAAAGAGAGATCAGAAGGAAACAGAGTAGATGCAATGGGTTTGACATGCCTCAACGTTGTCGCTAAACAGGCGACATTATGCAAGAAATTATTTGGAAACCCTCCGCTTATTTTTTGGAAAACAGCAACGTCGCATTATTCATGCGCAAACAGCGGATCAATTCGTTTGAAGAATTGGTTCGGTGCTCCACCGAGGATATCGACTGGTTTTGGAAAGCCTGTGTTGAAGATTTGGGTGTGGCATGGGCCAAGCCGTACACAAAATTGTATGACGATTCAGAAGGGTTTGCTTGGACGAAGTGGTTTGTCGGTGGCCAACTCAATATTGTTGCCAACTGCCTCGACCGCCATGCGGTCGCCGCCCCTGAAAATCTGGCATTGATTTGGGAAGGAGACGATGAGGAAACAAAATCGTTTGATTACTCCGCTCTCAATGCCGAGGTCAAAAAACTGGCCAATGTTTTACTCGGTGCCGGTGTCAAAAAAGGAGATGCGGTGGGGCTCTATCTCCCCATGATTCCCGAAGTGGTGATCTCTCTTTTGGCCTGTTTCAAAATCGGCGCCGTGGCGATTCCGGTTTTTTCGGGCTTTGGGCCCGAGGCGCTTCGCGTGCGGTTGGAAGATTCCGAGGCCAAAGTTTTGATCACCGCAGATGGCTGTTTCCGCCGCGGTAAAACTATTTTCATCAAACCGAATGCCGATCAAGCGATTGAAAATTTGAAATCGCTCAAGATGCAGATTGTGGTGAAACGGACCGGCGCCGATGTCGCATGGAAAGAGGGCCGCGATTTCTGGTGGGAGAATGTGATGCAATCGCATTCTCCATTGTGCGAAACCTCTCCCGTCGATTCCGAACACCCCGCGATGGTTTTGTACACCTCCGGCACCACCGGAAAACCGAAAGGTTGTGTTCATGTCCACGGCGGGGCCCTCATTAATATAGCAAAGGAATTAAAATTTGCCTTTGACGTAAAACCTTCTGATAAATTTTTCTGGTTCACCGACATGGGTTGGATGATGGGGCCATGGGAGGTGATCGGCGTTTTGTTTCAAGGGGCAACACTTTTTATTTATGAAGGAGCGCCCGATTACCCGCAACCGGACCGTATTTGGAAAATGGTGGAGCGCCATCAATTAACCCATCTTGGAATTTCTCCCACCGTCATTCGCCTCTTGAAAAAATTTTCTGAAGGTTTTGCAACAAAATATGCGATGAAAACGTTGCGTCTCCTCGGCTCCACGGGGGAAGCTTGGGACCCTGAATCGTACCGATGGTTTTTTGATCATGTCGGCAAGAGACGTTGCCCCATCATCAATATTTCGGGGGGAACAGAGTTGGTCGGCTGTCTTTTGTCTCCTTATCCGGTGGCGCCGTTGAAACCGTGCACACTTCAGGGGCCGGGCTTGGGGATGGATGTCGATGTTTTTAGTGAGGAGGGGAAGTCGGTCAAGGGTGAGGTCGGCTATCTGGTTTGCAAGAAACCGTTTCCCTCGATGACGCGCGGATTTTTGAAAGACCGCGAGCGTTATCTCGACACCTATTTTTCAAAATTTCCCGGCGTTTGGTTTCACGGAGATTGGGCGATGGTCGATAAAGAAGGTTTCTGGTTTTTGCAGGGGAGAGCCGATGACACGATCAAGATTGCCGGGAAACGCGTGGGGCCGGCAGAGGTCGAGTCGGCGTTGAATGCACACGCAGCCGTTGCCGAATCAGCGGCGGTTGGCATACCACATCCGGTAAAAGGAGAAACGCTCGTCTGTTTTGCGGTTTTAAAAAATGATTTTTCGCCTTCTGAAGAATTGAAAGAGGAATTAAAAAAAGCAGTCATTTACGTTTTGGGAAAAACATTTGTTCCTGAAAAAATCTGCTTTGCTCCGGCCCTCCCCAAAACCCGTTCCGGAAAAATCGTCCGCGCCGCGATCCGTAAAAAATATCTGGGCCAGCCCTTGGGCGACATCTCCAGCATCGAAAATCCGGAGGCACTTTGTCATTGCGTGGTTCGACAGGCTCACCATGAGCGGGTATTGAAGGCTCACCATGACCGGTCATCCTGAGCTTGTCGAAGGACGACGAGGCAATCCAATTAACCACTTGAAATCACAAATGTTTTTTAAAGCAACTTTGCCCCCTCCTTCTGCCGATAATACCTATATGAGTAGCCGACGCACCGAATGGAGTTTAAAGCTGGGCGAGGCGATGATCGCCTTTTCCAATGGGGACAAAAAAGAGGCCCTTGAAAAGGCGCAAGCCGCGGCCCAAGAGACCCAGAGCAGCGAAGTAAAAGCGCTTGCTGACTATATCTCTCTTCGCATTCAAGACGGCGACAAGTTTGACGGCATCCTCAAAAATCAATCGTGCCCCGAAGATGAAGTTTTCATCGCCGTTTATCGGGATCCATCCGATGGCAATGTCTATGGCTACGATTATGATTGCGAGGCTTTGAAGAGAGGTGTTTCCCGTTTTGGGAAACTGGCGGCGAAAGAGTTCAAGCATAAGACCGACAATTTCAGATTGGATATTATTCAAACCAAATTTGATAAATCTCTAAAAACAAAAATGCAATTCACCCCCGATCTTTTTCATGGCTCCCACTACATCCGCCAGCATGTTTTGGATCATTACAATGCAGATCATAATGAGTGGGTCTCCACCCCTTCCGGTTTTCAAAGCTACTCCGATAATCTTCAAGAAACGACTCATCACTATCGGGGGATTATGGAGCCGCAAGACAGGGCTAAAATTTATTATGGAAAAGACGCCCTCTTCATTCTTCCTGTCCCCGATGGGTTTGTCCTCGATGCAAAGAGTGTTCGGCTGAATGACTCCTACGAGGGGTTTGATCTGGTGCGCGACAAAAATGGCATCATCTATTTGCGCCTCAACGGGGATGAGGGAATTGTTTTTACTAACCGCACCGAAGTCGAGTTTGATTTGAAAGAGGAGCCGGGCATTTTGGTCTCCGATGCGGCAGAGGCCGTAGGCGATATATTGCCCGGAGTGTCGCTTCCTCCGCTTGTTGCCAGTCTTCAAAACCAAACCCAAGTTTATGGAGCCCAAGAAAAATATGAAGCGATTCATAATTTTATCTCCAAGGAATTTCAATATCCCGAGATGAAGGATATTTTGAACGGCCATGCCGACTATCCTGAAGCGAATGGAAAAGAATTTTATGGTGGCCTATCCGAAATGCATCTGGCCGATTGCGATGTGGCCAACGGCTACGGTGTGGTGTTGCTCCGCAAGCTGGGAGTACCGGCGCGATTGGTGGTGGGGTTTTATCTCGACGAGAGAGGAATCGGTCGCCACGGCTGGCTTGAATATTGGGATGATCATTTGGGACATTGGGTGCGAGGCGATGTGACGCCGCCGATGACGGAAAAAAAGTCGAAAGAAAAACAGATATTCCCTATCAAAATAACCCCTCTCGAATTTTTGGAGGCAAAAGATAGGAGCGTTACCCCCTTTGTCGAATCGTACCGTGTTTTTTTGGGTGAAAGCGAAAATCGGACTTCAGTTTTGTCGCGCCCCTCCGGCCGCTATCTGGTAGGACAAAGTTCCGATGAGAAAACCGTTTCTGTTTATGATTTGGAATATGACCGGATGTCCTCTGTTCCGTTTGATCAGTCGAAATGCGCGGCGGTGGTCAACTCAGTTCAGGAAACTCTGGACGGATTTTCAATCGATCTCGAATGTACAAATATTATTCCACAGGAGGGAAATGATAACATTGCCAATAAACATGGAATGCAATTTCCGTCGCCAGCAAATTCCTACTGCCCAGATCCGATACACAAAGTGATCGACCAAGATGGAAAACAGTTATATTGGGCTTCTGGTACCAATTTTTTGACCCTCTCAAGGCCCCCTTATGTTCTCCACACGAAAGTGAATGCGGGGGATGCCAAGAACTGGAGAGCCTCTTACAAAGAGACCGAGGGGGGAATTTTGGTGGCGACAACGGTGTTCGATCAAAAAGGGACGATCCGTTTGTATAAAACTAAAATAGAGTGGTCAGAAATTAAAAATGGATCGTATCTTTTGGATTTGACCCGCCTCGAGAATCCCTTGATGGAGTTTCCAGCGCAAGACGATAAACTTGTTGGTGTTACACATAAATTCAGTCCCGATGGTTCCCATTTTATTGTGCATGGCTCTAATGGCCAACGATTTTGGGGATCTGTTTTTAAAGGGGATAAAAAAATATATTCTCTGGGAATAGAGACTCCTTTACTTCATAACATAAGCTTGGCCAATGATGGCTCTCTCGATTTCAAATCAATAGAGTCTCAACGTGCGGCGTTGCGGCACATCAATCCTGATGGAGAAGAAGATATTTCTAAAAGGCGCTCATGGTCGTGGGATGTGAAGGAAGGGGGAAGGGTGGATGTCGATCTCCTCTTGGGGTCTGAAGAAGATGGGCTGCACATTACACAACCGATCAGAAGTAGTCTGTTCATGGAACTACAGGATATTTCCAATGTCGCTATCGTTGCGGAGATTTTAGATCAGGATCATCTGGTATTGTCGGACGGAAAAGCATCGCTGCCGGTTTATTTAAAAGATGGAAAAAATTTGGTTCAGGGAGAGCTGCACAACGCCCAATCCTGCTTTGCAAAAGAGGGGGCGATCCGCTGTTTTGAACCCTCCTATCCCGAGACACACAATGCCGAGGGAAGATCTGTTTACATAGGGGGAGATAAGGCTATGCAGGCGGGACGATATTTTGCTGGAGGCGATTTCGATATTGAGCAGGAGAAACGAAACAAATTTGCGGCGTGGCAGGTCAAACATTATAGTGCAAATAATAATAATGGCGATGCTTTTCCGAACGAATCAGCTGTGCTTTCCTTTCGCAATCCGTTTGAGCTGGCACTAAGAGATGCGATATTGCGGGGCGATCTTGAAAATACGGAACTCTTTTTCTGGTCAGCGATGGGAGATCCCAAGGCCGATATTTTTTCTGACTGGATTCTTCTCGGTTCTGCCTCCCTTTTTAATGATGATGAAGAATGTGCCGATAGCAGCGCCCGATTCGATTGCAGCGAAAAAATGAGCCGGCAACTTCAAAATATCCGATGGCATGGAGGCGAGCTGGTGGACCATCTTCTTCCGAAACTCGAGGAGACGGCTCATTTTAAAAATACAGTGGTGGCCGCCAAGGGTTGGGCCTATGTTTTAGCGGCAGCGGTTTTATCCAAAAGCAGCGATGATGCCAAAAATCTTTTCAAAAAAATGGTTGCCTTGAATCCCGATCAAGCGGCCGAAGCGGTGGTTGATCTCATGGAGAGCGCCCTTGTGACGCCGGAAAAAATTCCCCAACTCGAGTTTGTCGATGAGGATATTTTGACCGATGCCTTGCGCGCGATCCTCACGCGCAAAAAAGAGGTGGTCATTGCCAGCATGCACCAAAAAAGCAGCATCGGGATGGATATCCAGATGCAAACCGCCTCTTACCGTTCTCTTGAAGGACTTTTGCAACAACGTTTCGGCGGCGCTGTCTTGCCTGCCACGCTACGCAACGATTACTGATTGATGCAACTCTTTCCAACACAAATCATGAATCCTCGGTCTAAAGGCGCGGATTTTTTCGTTGGTGGTTGCGGGATGGAGAATCCTTTTCACTTTTACGCGCTAAAAGAAATTTCTTTTCCTGTTTTTAAAATTTGATGCAAAAGCGTGCCGGGTTCGGAGTGAGCCCATTCTTCCGTGGTATAGCCAACGACATCCAGAGGGGCCTGCAGATCCTGATTGGCTCTTCCCAAAATGAGCTGTCGCTCCAAGATGCCTTTGCCCTCTAAATCATCAGAAATGACTGAAATATCAATATCACTCCACGTCGTCGCCGTCCCTCTTGCATGAGACCCGAACAAAATCAATTTGGCAGGATGCACATGATTTTTAATCAGCTCGCGGACATATTGCCGTAAAATCATTTCAACTTCGGATGTTGCTTCAGCCATTGGAGACACTCCTTTGTCTGTTTTAAATAAGTTTGCGCTACTTCTTTACTATACTGGATCGCCAATTTTTCCAGATCTTCAGGATAACGCACTGGCAAACTGGCGGCATTCAGATCCGCAAAAAGCTGTTTAAATTGCGAAGGAATATCGAGGTCGATACATTTTGTCAGATGATACAGATTATGTGTTTTGGGCGGCAGATCCTCTTGAGTCTCTGCCACAACGGCCTTTAACAGCTTCTCAAGCGAAAGATGACACATATAGATAACATAAAGATACCTTCCGCTTTTTAACATATGATCTGCAGTATCGAGATCATACTCGGAAGTGGCCATCCAATTTTTTGATGTTCTCTTCATTAAGGTCAAAGTATATCCAAGACTGATCAAAAATCCAGCACCAAAAAAACAAAACCACGGCCGAATGAAGTGCCCATTACCTTACACAAACTCTTTCCAACACAAATCATGAATCCTCGGTCTAAAGGCGCGGATTTTTTCGTTGGTGGTTGCGGGATGGATCCGGTTCGTCAGCAAAATAATCCAAAAATCCTTGTCAAGATCGATCCAGACCGAACAGCCGGTATAACCCAGATGCCCGATCGAGTGGGGCGAAAAATGGCGGCCGGCGCTGGAGCTTCCAAATGTTGGTGTATCCCAGCCTAGTACGTAAGTGTAGGAGTGTTTAAGTGTAGAAGTGTGGAAGTCCGGTTCAATAAATTGTTTGACGATGTCTTGCGAGAGCCAGTTGGATTCGCCCCGATAACATTTCAAGAACGCGACGACAAATTTGTGAATATCTTGTGTCGTTGAAAATAATCCTGCGTGTCCGGCAACCCCTCCCATCGCATAGCAATTCTGATCGTGAACTTCGCCGTGCAGCACGTGCCCGCGCCATGGACAATCTTCGGTCGGGGCGAAGCGTCTTTGTGGTTCGACAAGCTCACCATGAGCGGGCATTGAAGACTCACCATGAGCGGTTGAGACACCGGTCATCCTGAGCCCTGAGCTTGCCGAAGGGTCGAAGGATCCCTGTGACAATCCAATATTCCGTACAAAAAAAGTGTCTTTGAGTCCCAAAGGGCCTGCGATGCGGGTTTGAAAAAGAGCGTCAAGGTTCGCCAAACCGGCCTGCTCCAAAATTTCACCCAAAAGAATATATCCCAAGTCGCTATAAACACATTGAGACCCCGGCTCGCTCAACACAAGCTCGTTGAGTGTGGATAAGATGATGTGTTGTTTTCCGGCCGGCGTTCCCACTTGATCGATGGGGAGCTCGCGATAAAAAGGACGCCATGCTGTCAACCCCGCAGTGTGTGATAATAAATGAGCCACCGTCATCTTGCGATGTGCTGGCTGTCTGGCCCCCCCCAACCATTGATAAACAGTATCTTCCAGCTTCAGCAATCCCTCTTGCACAAATTCCATCGCCAGTGTTGCGGTGGCGATCGGCTTGGTAAGGCTGGCGATATCGAAACAGGTCCCCGCGCGCGCTTTCCCGTAATTTTTTTCGTGAAGAATGGTTCCCTCTTTGGCGACAAGGAGACTGGCGGATGGAAAAACCCCTTTCTCGATTGCTTCTTTCATCATCTGATCGATGGCATTAGTCATTTCAGTAGAGATTCTTTAAATTCCAACCGTCTAGTTTGGGTATCTAATACGATTCGCGAATTCAAAGGGAGTGTTACAAAATCGTTGGTGTGTCCGGCGGGAAAATGGGTGACGATGGGGCCGTCAAAATCTTTGAAGATATCGCCAAACATCCCATCCATCGAGTGAACCTCCCCTTCTCTCGGCTCCAATGCCCCCACAAGAATTCCATTCACCCCTTCAAACTTTCCGGCATTTTTCAGATGGGTAAGCATTCTATCCAGCGCATAGATTTTCTCGCCGGTATCTTCAAAAAAAAGAATCACCCCACTTGTTTTCAGTTCATAAGGGGTGCCGACACTGCTGGCGATGAGCGAGAGACAACCGCCGGCCAACTTCGCCTCACTTTTTCCTTCTTTTAAAACGCGGCAGTTTGATAAATCGATTGGAGGAGGGGGCTCATTTTGCGTCAGACAATTTTTAAGAGACTCGATCGTTCTGGAGGTCGGATGATTTCCGAGTTGTGTGATCACCGGCCCATAAAAAGTCGGCATCAGGGTCTCTTGGTTTAAAAAATTAAGGAGGGCCGTGATATCGCTGAAACCGACTACCGGCTTTTTGTGTTTTTTGATGGTATCGATTTTGAGATATCTGATGATTCTTTGCGAACCGTAGCCGCCGCGGGCAAAAAGTATGGCTTTGATTTCTTTTTTCGTGAAAAGTTCGGTGAGTTCTTCGGCTCTTCGTTCATCCGAGCCTGCGAGATAGCGCTCTTGCTGAAAAATATCGTCACGGTGCCAAGTTTCAAAACCCATTTTGTGAAGTTGAGAGAGCCCATGCTTGAAAAGGTTCCGATCGAAAGGGCTCGACGGCGCCGCAATGCCTACCACATCCCCCGCTTTCAAAGGCTTAACCATACGGATTTCATAGCAATAAAGTAATTCAGGCACAAATATAAATTATACTTGATAAAGTATAGTTTATTAAGTATTCTTTATATCCATGATGCCTCGGCTGCGCGATAAAAATCAGGTGCGACAGTGGATTGAGAAAGGAAAAAAACTCCCTCTCGCCACGCAAAATTACCCATCCCGCGGCCAAACGGCAATTCAGGAACTCTATCAAACAAAGATCGGCAAACTTTTTCTTAAAAAAGTTTCTCAAAGGAATCACCAAGAATGCCAGATCGATCCCAAAAGCGGAACCTTGGCAGAGAGAGAATATTGGGCTTTTTGTCTGGCCTCTTTTTTACAGCTAAAGGTGCCGGAACTGATTTTGCTGGATTCTTTGACAACCGTTCAAATTTGGTTCGACTTGCCGGATGGCCGACAATACACAACGGCTCAAAAGCCTTTGGAGTTGCAAGGAGATAATGTTTTTAATTGTGCCCTCTTTGATTGGCTGACGGCACAGGTGGACCGGCACGATGCAAATTATTTGTATGATTTTGTCAAACAAGAGATTATTTTAATTGATTCCGGTCATGCCTTTTTGAAATACAATGGCAGCCTGCCCGATTATCTTCGTATTTTTGAGGCTGCCTACATCCATGAGCTTCATAGAAAACGCGCTTCAACGCTATTGGATAGAATTAACAAATGTTCCCGAGATCAATTGGAAAAACTCGTTCCTCTTTGGAATGTGGAAGAAAAAAATGCACTGTTGGATCGACAACAGCAGTTGAAAAATAGGGATACCATTGCTGACATCATTCAGCTTTATCGGAAAGGATAAATATGAAGCCCCCTCATTCGGATAGGGTCGATGAATTTGTGAATGCAGTCCAGTTGTGCATTTCAAGCAGGGTCAGCGGTGTGATATGGGATTCTTCAAAAGAGACCCTTTCAATAGGTTTTGAATCTGCTGAAGAAAAAGATGAAAAATTGGCTAAAATAAAACGCTTGCTGCCTCTGGAAGAGGGATATGAGCTGGGGTTCAAAATCAAATTGGATTTTTTTAAAAGTGATGTCTGTAAAAAACTAACAACATTTCTTTTGCTGACACGCCTAGAAGATCGAAATATTCAAAAACTGGCGGAGTTGGATGCCGGCTATGCCACTTTTTTAAGCAAGTTGGGTCTGAAGGAAAAACGTGTTTCACATATCAACAATTTAAAAGATGCCGCTTTGTTTATTTTTAAGTTTGTGGAGAATCGGCAACTAACGTTACGAGAACTTTCTCACAAAACGGGTCTGACACAGGCGGCGTTAAGTAATTTTAAATCGGGGAAAAGCGATATACGGCTTTCCAGTTTTTTAAAAATAACATCTGCCTTGGGTTTGAGTCTGAAGGTTCAATAAATGTCCAAGAAAAGAGCTGAAAAATTGTATGCAGTTTTGAAAAAAATTCTGTGCGAGTCGATCCATCTTACCATCACCGACAACACACACGTTTTTCTCAATGCGAGCTATCGCAAGAAAATGTGGCATGTGCGTCTGCATTGGATGTTTACAAAAGCGCCATCGCCTATCCAGCATCATGTGGCCCGCTATATTTTGAATCACAATAAAAAAAGCTCCAAGGTGATCGACCAATTTATTGAAGAACATTGGCACTGGGTACGTCATCCTCTGCCGTCGATTGTGACAAAGGGCAAAGTTTACGATTTGCAGAAAATTTTTGATCGTCTGAATCGGCTATTTCTTAAAGGAAAAATAAAGGCCAAAATTACTTGGGGAAAAAGTGCGGCCCGCCGTTCCTATGAGCAGTTGCAAATGGGGAGTTACTCTTCTTCGCGCCGTCTTATCACCATCCATCCTTCGTTAGATCAAAAATGGGTCCCCCGTCATGTGGTAGAGGCGACGATTTTTCATGAAATGTGCCACGCCATGATTCCGGTTAAAAAAATAAACGGCCGAAAGCAGATTCATCCATTGGTATTCAAAAAGTTGGAAGCGAGGTATCCGCATCTCCAAAAAGTCCAAAAGTGGGAGGAAAAAAATCTAGGTTCTCTTTTGCGCAAACCGGGCCGTGGCTAGACCAAATGCAAAAACAGAAATCAGCATGACCAAATTGTCTGTCGTTTGCCAAATTTCTTGCTTATGCCCCGCCAGATGATTCAAAAAAGTCCAGCTGTTGTTGATAAAATGAGCCAAAATCGGAAACCACAAATTATTTTTTATCCACATCAGCCAGCTTAAATAAAGTCCCAAAATAAAATAGAGATGCCAATACCATGGGATGCCATGGATGAGAGTAAAGGCCACCGCAGTTACAACCCATGCGATTTTTGGGTTCCAAAATCGTGCCAAACTGTTTTGAAAATAGCCGCGAAAGAAAAATTCTTCGCAGAAAGCGGGGAGGGCGCAGATTAAGACGAGACGAAATACCCCGTCCTCAAAAGAAGAAATCGCCATGATTTTTTCGAGCATCTGGCGCACCGCTTCCGGCAAGGGCCAGATTTTTTCGCTCAAAAAAGTGAGATAGTCGATGATGACGGCCAGTGCCACGGTCATGATGACAAGCCAAAAAATATCTTTCAAAACCGGTTTTTTGAAAGGAAAACAATCCGACTTCGGGAGGCGCCAGCAGACGGAGATCAAAAGGGGAATGCCCAAAACGAGTGCCGCTTCATTGAGCAAAATACCGCCGGCCAAAGAGTAAAACTGGATAAGATAGCTCGCCGGCCATTGCAACAAAACCAGAACTGCAAAGGCGATGAAGGGGATGTATTTCGGTTGTTGCCTCATTAGCGTTTCTAAGTATAGAAACCATCATGCACAAAAAATTATT
>JAHFSU010000035.1 GCA_023265595.1 Deltaproteobacteria bacterium | reverse complement strand
GCTAAAACCGGTTCGGAAGCAGGGCGATTCTCCTTTTTATAAAATGGAGGGGGAGGGGATTCATGAAGTGGCTGTGGGGCCGGTCCATGCCGGCATTATTGAGCCGGGGCATTTTCGATTTCAGTGTCATGGTGAAAAGGTCTTTCATCTTGAAATCCGGCTCGGATACCAACACCGCGGTGTTGAAAAGATGATGGTGGCAGCCGATTCAGAGCATCGGGCCATGCTGGCGGAATCGATCGCCGGCGATACGGTGATCGGTCACGGACTCAGTTATTGTCATGCGGTGGAGGGACTCTCGGAGAGATCGATCACTCCAAAGCGCTGCCAGTCATTGAGGGCCATTGCGCTGGAACTGGAGCGGGTTGCAAACCATGTCGGCGATTTGGGCGCCTTGGCGGCTGATATCGGTTTTTTGCCGAGTGCGGCTTGGTTTGGAAGACTGCGCGGTGAATTTTTGAATATGTTGATGGAATGGACGGGAAATCGTTACGGCCGCTCTTTTGTGAGGCCCGGCGGTGTTTTGTTTGATTTGACTCCGGAGATGATTGATTCGTTCGGCAAACAGGTCGATAGGGGTCTAACTGAAATCAAGGATCAAGCTGAACTTTTTTTCTCAGCCTCTTCCGTATTGTCGCGTCTCGAAGAGACAGGCATTTTGAAACCCGATTCTGCAAAAGAGTTGGGTATGGTGGGGGTTGCCGCCAGAGCCAGCAATCTTGTGAGAGATGTAAGACAAGATTTTCCGACCGGAATCTACCGGGCCCATTCCATTCAACCGGTCAAGATGGCGATGGGGGATGTTTATGCAAGGGCCCGCGTTCGGTCTCTGGAAAGTAAACGGTCGCTCCAATTTATACGCGAACGGCTCGACACCCTTTCTGCCGATAAAATTGCACAACCTTGCGACGTGCTCAAAAAAAACGCGATGATAGTCAGCCTCATCGAGGGGTGGCGCGGCGAGATTGCCCATGTTGTTTCCACGGACGAACAGGGAAGGATGCGGCGTTACAAAATTGTCGATCCTTCGTTTCATAATTGGATGGGCTTAAGTGTCGCCATGCGAAATGGGCAGATTTCTGATTTTCCGTTGTGCAACAAGAGTTTTAATTTATCGTACGCCGGTCACGACCTTTAATATTATGTGGGATATTTTAAAAAATCGCTGGAAGCAGGGAACCCGCACCATGGCCTTTCCATCAAAACTGGAAATGCCGGAACGATACCGTCAAGCCACTGCAAATGACGGAGAACCGCGATTGGTGAAAGAACTCGATGCCCGAATGAAAAAACTATTCGGTCGCTCTTTGAAATTGAGAGCGGTGAGTGCCGGTAGTTGCAACGGTTGTGAGATGGAATTGCAGGCCTTGAGTAATGTGGTGTTCGACCTTTCCCGCTTTGGAGTCCAGTTTGTTGCCTCTCCCCGACATGCCGATGGTTTAGTCATCACCGGGCCGGTTACTAAAAATATGGAGCTGGCGCTTCGCAAAACTTATGAAGCCGTGGCCGATCCCAAAATTGTTATCGCTGTTGGAACTTGCGCTATCGACGGCGGTTGTTTCAAAGGAAGTTCAGAGGTGTTCAATGGCGCCGCATCGATCGTGCCGGTCGATTTATTTATTCCGGGATGCCCGCCGCACCCACTCGTCATTTTGAATGGCTTGCTCCGCCTCTTCACGAGGTATCCCCTCCATACAGCTGGCGGGCAGGCGGTTCCTCGTGAACATAAATAAGGTTGACGTTTTGGGTGGGGATCGTTACTTTGCGCGCCGCAGAGGAAAACCATGCAACTTCCGGCATTTACACCGCAAAGAAAACCCGATTGGTTGAAAGTAAAAGCCCCCGGCGGCCCGAATTATAGCCGCATCAAAGGGACCCTTCGGGATCGTCGTCTTTATACCGTCTGCGAAGAGGCCCATTGCCCCAATGTCGGCGAATGTTGGGACGGGGGGACGGCCACCTTTATGATCATGGGCGATTTGTGCACCCGCGGTTGCCGGTTTTGTGCCGTTAAAACATCCAAAAAAGGGATTTTGCTCGATCCTGATGAACCAAAAAAAGTTTCCGATTCGATCGGCATCATGAATCTTGAATATGTTGTGGTCACATCGGTCAATCGGGACGATTTGCCCGATGGCGGTTCTTCCCATTTTGCAAAGGTCATTGAACAAGCGAAGGCGGATCACCCCGATCTGATTGTAGAAGTTTTGACCCCCGATTTTTTGGGAAATTGTGATCAGGTGGCCACCGTTGCCGAAGCGAAACCCGATGTCTTTGCCCACAACATCGAAACCGTGCGTCGTCTGACACCCAAAGTAAGGGATCCGAGGGCCGGATATGACCAATCCTTAAAAGTTTTGGCCTTTGTTCATCAAAAATATCCCCGCATTTTTACAAAATCGTCGCTCATGTTAGGGCTGGGAGAACGAGATGAAGAGGTCTTGGAGACGATGCATGATTTGCGTCATAGTGGGGTTTCTTTTTTAACGCTAGGACAATATCTGCAGCCGACAAAGAAACATCTGGATGTGGAGGAATTTGTCGTCCCGGAAAAGTTTGATTACCTTAAAAAATGGGGAGAGACGTTCGGTTTTGAAACTGTTGCGAGCGGCCCGTTGGTTCGAAGTTCCTATAAAGCGGGAGAATTTTTTATCCAACGCAAAATAAGGAGTTCGTATGGAATGGAAAATGCCCGACCTCGGTGAAGGGGTGCAAGAGGGAGAAATTGTCAAATGGCTTGTCAAAGAGGGGGAAAAAATTTCCCATGACCAACATTTGGTCGAAATCATGACCGACAAGGCAACGATGGAAATCCCGTCGCCGACCGATGGGGTGATCGAAAAAATTTTAGTGAAAGAGGGCCAAATTGCAAAAGTGGGACAAGTGATGGCGGAGATCCATGGCGGCGCCGCTCCCTTTGCTGAGAAAAGAGTAGAAGAGAAAAAACAGCCTTCTGTGGAAAAACGCGAAATAAAAAAAGAGATGGGGCCACGCCCGTTGGAGGCGCCCCGTTCCACAAAAGCCCTTGCATCCCCATTTATCAGACAAATGGCCCGTGATAGGGGGATCGATCTCGAAGTCGTTTCAGGAAGCGGGCCTGACGGACGGATTACCCAATCGGATGTTTTAAGTTACGCCCGTCGCGGTTCGAGTGGCCCGCTACAAGCGGGAGAAACACAAGAGGCGCCGAGTCCACTTCCCTCATTTGGTCCCGAAGAGCGTGTTGCTCTCAAAGGATTGCGTCGCAAAATTGCCGAACATATGATTGCGTCGCGGAGAACAGCGGCCCATTTTACCCATGTCGATGAGGCCGATTTTACAAAACTCATTGCCTTTCGCGAAAAGGCCAAAAAAATTGCGGAACCGATCGGTGTCAAGCTGACCTATCTTCCGTACATCATTAAAGCGGTTATCAAGGGGCTCAAAAAATACCGGACGATGAATGCCTCGTTGGATGACAGCAGCCACGAAATCGTTATCAAAAATTATTACAACATCGGTGTCGCCGTGGCGACCGAAGAGGGGTTGATTGTGCCGGTCATCAAAAATGCTGATCAGCGGGACATCCTCGATCTGGCCAAGGAGATTAGCCGGCTTAGTGACGCGGCCCGTGCCCGGAAAATTGCGCTGGAGGATCTGAAGGGGGGAACTTTTACACTGACCAATATCGGTTCCATCGGCGGTGTTTTTTCAGCCCCAATTATCAACTGGCCCGAAGTGGCGATCATGGGACTCCATAAAATCAAACCGACGCCCGTTGTTCGCGAAAACGCGATTGTGGTTCGCCAGATCATGACGATTTCGATTTCGGCCGATCACCGCGTGGTCGATGGGGCCGAGGTGGCCGCCTTTTTAAAAGAGGTCATCCAATTTATCGAAACTCCTGAGGAACTGGCATGAAACAAGTCGATGTCGCGATCATCGGTGCAGGGCCCGGAGGATATGTTGCGGCCATCCGGCTCGCCCAATTCAAAAAAAATGTGGTGGTGATTGAAAAAGAAAATGTCGGCGGCGTCTGTCTTAATATCGGCTGTATTCCATCCAAGGCGATGATCCATGCGTCGGAGATTTATCAGAAGATGCATCACGCGGCGGAAATCGGTTTCACGGTCGGTTCCGTCGGGATCGATGTCAAAAAAATCCAGAATTGGAAAGAGGGGATCGTCAAACGACTGACCGGCGGCATTGGCCAGCTTTTTAAAGCCCACAAAATCGATTTGATCACAGGGGAGGCCCGTTTTAAAACACGGCGCATGCTCCTTGTAAAAAGTGCAGGAGGTGAAGAAGAGGTCGCGTTTGATTCTGCAATTATCGCTACCGGTTCTTCTTCTGCCATAATCCCCGGTTTTAAACCGGAGGGAAAATATGTCGGCACCTCTACGGAAGGTTTGAGTTATTCGGAGATTCCAAAAGAGCTCTGCGTGATCGGCGGCGGCTATATCGGTCTCGAAATCGGGTCGCTCTATGCGGGCCTTGGGAGCGCTGTCACCGTTGTTGAGGCGACCGCTTCTCTATTGCCGGGGACCGATCCGGAACTCGTGCAAGTGGTGGCGCGTGAATTGCGACGACGCAATGTTAAGGTGTTGTTGAATACAAAGGCGGTGAGCTGGAAAGAAATGGGGGGCAAGGCAAAAATACTTGTTTCAAAAGAGGGGAAAGAGGAAGAGCTGACGAGCGATAAAATTTTGGTGGCGGTCGGCCGTGTTCCCAATACTAAAAATTTGGATTTGGAAAAAATAGGGGTTGCTCTCGATGCAAAAGATTTTATCAAGGTGAACGATCAGCTGAAAACAAATATCGACGGCATTTATGCGATTGGAGATTGTGCCGGCCAACCGATGCTGGCCCACAAGGCGAGCAAGGAGGGATTGGTCGCCGCCGCCGTGATTGCAGGGAAGAGAGAATTGTACGATGTGCGTGCGATGCCGGCGGTCATTTTTACAACGCCCGAAATTGCAACGGTGGGGCTGGATGAAGCAGAGGCAAAAGCGGAAGGTTATACGGTGAAGACGGGAAAATTTCCGTTTGTCGCCTCGGGGAAAGCCTTGGCTTCGGGCGAGACCGACGGGTTTGTCAAAATGGTCGTCGATGCAAAGACTGATCGGGTTTTGGGTTTGCAGATGGTCGGTGCCGGCGTTTCGAATCTAATTGGGGAAGCGGCATTGGCGATTGAAATGGGGGCAACCTCTGAGGATATGGCCAGGACGGTTCATCCCCATCCGACATTGACGGAAACTTTAATGGAGGCCGCGGAGACGGTTCATGGAACAGCAATCCACATTTTTCAAAAGTGATGTCATTGCGAGGAGGCCGAAGGCCGACGAAGCAATCCGGATACATGGATTGCTTCGTCCCCTTCGACAAGCTCAGGGGCCTCACAATGACAACATTGTGGATCTGGGCCTCACTTGTTATGAACAAGTTCTTGAACTCCAACAAAAATTATCCCAAGAAATTGCTTTAAATAATAGAAAGGAACTCATTATAATTACTGAACATTTCCCTGTTTATACCTGCGGTCGATCTACAAAGCCTCACGAGAGGCCTTTAAATAGCGAAATCCCAGTCGTCGATATAGAACGTGGTGGAGGATTAACCTATCACGGTCCCGGGCAAATTGTCGGTTATCCCATTTTAAATTTGAATCGGCGAAAACTTTCGATTCCAAATTATCTCCGCTCTCTTGAAAATGCGTTGATATCGGTTTTGGCCGAATTGGGAGTGGAGGCCCATTACCGTGAAGCGTGTCTGGCCGGCGTTTGGGTGGGTGAAAAAAAATTGATCTCAATCGGCATTGCAGTTCGGCGCTGGGTCACATTTCATGGGTTTGCGCTCAATGTCGATTGCGATTTGACCCCCTTTAGAATGGCGCGGCCGTGCGGTATGTCGGGAGATAAAGTGACATCGCTCAAAGAATTGGGTTATGAAATTACAAAAGAGAAATTAATTTTGAATATCAAAGAAGCATTGCTCAAGACGTTTTTTTAAATTTATGGCGAAGAAAAAAACAACATTATCGGTTGCCCTGCAAAAAAAGATTTACGGTTTGATGGTCAAATCCCGTGTTTTGGAAGAACGTCTCATCAAAATGAACAAATCGGGGCAGGGGTTTTTCTGGATCGGCGGCCCCGGCGAAGAGGCGTTTAATGTGCCGCTCGGTCTCCTTATCAAAAAGGGAGAGGGGCTCGATTACGATTTTTTACATTTTCATTATCGCCAATCGGCCACTTTGCTGACGATGGGGGTTGAAATGATCGATGTGATCCGTCAGATGCACAACACGGCGACTGATCCTTATTCCAAAGGGCGTAACTTTGTAAATCATTATGCCATTAAAGAATGGAATGTCGTCAATGTGACGACCCCTATCGAAGTGCAATATGCCCTCTGCATCGGAACCGGTGTGGCGCAGGCCCGCCATAAAGGGAAGGGGATCACGATTGTGACCGGCGGCGATGCCGGAACGGCGGAGGGAGAATTTCAAAGTTGTCTCTTGTGGGCCTCCAGAAAAGGAAAGGAGCTCCCTATTTTAATTATCGTGACCAACAACCGTTGGGGGATTTCGACGTCTCAAAATGAGGTCCATCCGAAAACAAACATTGCGGCGCGGGGTGCGGCTTTTGGAATTAAATCGGCGATTGTCAACGGGAACGATCCGTTTGAATCGTATGCCGTGCTCAAAAATGCGATCGACATTGTCCGAAAAGAGCGGAAACCTTTTTTGATAGAGGCGATGGTCTCCCGTTTGTACGGCCATTCTTCGGCCTCCGGCTCTAATTGGGTTCATGGCGAGACTGACTGCATTTCGGAATTGGAAACGTGCCTAAAAAAGAAAAAGATTTTGTCGGAAGAAAATATTAAAAAAATACGACAAGGTTATGAAGACGAAGCAAAGCAGGCCTTGCAACAGGTGTTGCAGGAACCAAAACCAGATCCCTATTCTATTTTTGACCATGTTTTTGTCGACAGAAAGGATTCCGAACTGTTATGGCCACGATGGCTCAAGCAATAAGGCTGGCTCTTCATTACGGTGAAGAAAATCTCGGCGTGAAAGATATCTTCGGTGAAGATGTCGGGCCGCCACTCGGCGGTGTTTTTACCTGCACGCAGGGCTTGAAAAATGCGTGGAATTCGCCGCTCGATGAACGCGGCATCATCGGTTGCGCCATTGGATTGGCATTAAGTGGATGTAAACCCGTTGCAGAAATTCAGTTTAGTGATTACATTTACAATACGATCGATTTGCTCAAATACGCCGGTAATACTTTGTGGCGTTCCAACGGCATCTGGCCGGTACCGATGGTCGTGATGACGCCGGTCGGCGCCGGCATTCACGGTTCTATTTACCATTCCCACTCTTTTGAATCGATCATGACCCATATTCAAGGCTGGAAAATTGTGATTCCGTCGAATGCCCTCGATGCCTACGGTTTAATGCTTTCGGCGATCAAGGATCCCAATCCGGTTATGTATCTGATTCCGAAAGCTCTACTCCGGAGTCAGGGGGAAGAAAAAATTCCGGGGGAACCGGAAAATCCGAAAGAACTTTCTAAAATGATCGATGCCCCGTTGGGAGACCGTTCTAAATGGAAACCGAACTGGCCCGATATGCAGCCCCTCTCCATTCCGTTGGGAAAGGCGAGGATTGGCATGGAGGGAAATCAGGTGACGGTGATCAGCTATGGCCGCATGTTTCCTTTGTCTCTCGAAGCCGCGCGGGCTGTAGCTGAAGAGGGGATTTCCTGCGACGTCATCGATTTGCGAACTTTGTATCCCTATGATGTCGAAGCCATTTTTAATTCGGTCAAAAAAACAGGACGTGTTGTGGTTGTGAATGAAGATACCGAATTAACGAATTATGGAGAACATATCCTTCGCCGTATTACCGAAGATTGTTTTTATCATCTGGAAGCCCCGCCTCTTTTAGTGGCGGGTGCCAATGTTCCCGGTGTTGCCCTTGCCGAAACTTTGGAGCAGGCGACCGTGCCGCAAGTTTCCTACATCGTCGATGCACTCCGCAACATTGCATGAGGAAACTGAGAGGTTGACTTCACTCAAACCCCCTTTTATTATACGCCCCCAATGGGGAGAGGATTCAAAAAATGGAGTTGGGTTGTCCTTATCGTCTCGATTTTTTCTTCCAACGTTTTTGCCCGTTATCCCAGCAACAACATTGTTTACGTTCGCCCTTCCATTGATGCCGGTCGTTATATTGTTACCGAACAGTCTCAGGGATTATATCAGTGGGGCTACAATCTCGGCATGAATATCAATTATGCTTTTGAGTCGGCCGAAGTCGTTCCCGCAACCGGAGGGGGAAGGGTGGCCGGTGTTGTCGATGATCTTCTGGTCGCGAATATCACCGGTTCTTTGGGTCTTTTGGATTGGCTCAATGTCGGCATCGATGTCCCCATCGTCGCGCGAGAGACCTTTTTTAATTTTATCAATCCGGATGCGTCGCAATGTGCCGTAACGCGGGCTTGTCCTAAACAGACCAAAACAAAAATGGGGGATGTTTTGTTTGCCACAAAAATTCGATTGATCGATTCGGACCGGTCAATGTTTGGTCTCTCTTTGCAGCCGTTTGTCTCTTTTCCGACCGGAAGTGGTTATTACCTCACAGGCTTTGGCCAATTTTCCGGTGGTGCAAAGGTCATTGCCGATCTTCACTTTAAACGGAAATTTTTCATGGCGATGAATGTCGGTTATCAGGTTTTGAAGAACCGTCGCTATGCCCCCGATACCGCTAATGCCCGCATTGATGACCTGATCCTGTTTTCTGCCGCAGGAAATCTTCCGATCGGCAAGAATTTTGCGGCAATTGCCGAAGTCTATGGCCAAACATTGGCGGCAAGCCCATTTCGGCACCAGATTCAGAGCCCGTTTGAGGCGATGGGCGGGCTTCGTTATTCCCCCGGAAATATCAAACGCTGGATGTTCACTTTAGCCGGTGGCGCGGGGATGGACAAAGGTTTTGGGGCGCCGGCTTGGCGCGCGTGGGGACAGGTGACCTACAAAAATACAAAAGTGGTTGAACTGCCGGGGGAGGGAGAGTCTGTTTCGATCGAAGCCCCGTTTGAAGAAAAAATCATCATTACGCAGAAAATCCATTTCGCCTTTGACAAATCGGATATTCGCTCCGTCTCTTTCCCCATCCTGAATGATGTTGTAGAGGTGTTACAGCAAAATCCGGATATCAAAAAAATCCGGATCGAAGGCCACACCGATGGCATCGGCTCCGATGCTTATAATCAAAAACTTTCCCAAAAACGAGCCGAGTCGGTTCGCCAATATCTGATTTCCAAAGGAGTAGCCCCCGATCGCTTAGAAGCGGTCGGCTTTGGCAAATCTAAGCCGGTCGCCACGAATGACACCGAACTGGGCCGCGCCAAAAACCGCCGGACCGAATTCATCGTTGTCGAAGATCAATAAAACATAAATAATTTCAAATAGATATAAAAAATCCCAGCGGCGAGTCTCAGCGGCGAGACAACTTTTTACTGTTTCCATCGATAACAGTAATAGGAGGATCTATTTATTATGGTGACCGTTATACCTGTTGGGGTTTCATCGGAATTGTTCAGTCATCTGAATGCACAACTCTCTTGTCAGCATTTGGCGGAAGAGATGGCGCATCGACTAGCATTAAACGATGAGCAGCTTCTTGAAGCTGTGGGGCAGGGATATACGGCACGCCAAATCTCTTTTGCAGAGCTTCATGGAGATCAAAATTTGGTCCGAACGATTCGCGAAGAAAATGGGAAACAATGTAGCGCAACTTTCCTTGGTCGCAATTTTGAAGTGATCGATCACTTACGGAAAGGCCAATATCTACCTCAAAAACCCCTTCGCATTTTGGAGGGGGGAGTCGGACTCACTCTTTGGAAATATCTCGACCATTTTATTCCCGGTTTATTGGCAACTGCCAGACAATGGGGCTATCAGGGGGATGGGATGCCTTATGAAATACTGGAGTTGGCATTACTGGCAAGAGAAGGGGGGCGTGTCGATGCCGTAGAGTTGGATCAACGAATTCTTTCATCCCTTGAAGAGGTGTTGAAAAAGGGGTTGATTATGCACCAGATGGAATGTCTGACACTCCATGCGAGTAAAATTGATTCACAGAAACTTGCCGTAGATCGAGATACGGAGACAATAGTCGCTTATGACCGGTGGATGGATTATGTGAATCATTTTTCAAGACAAGTTGCGGCTCGCTATGAAGCCCTTGCGGTTCTTCATGGTGGTAAAGCGGTTGATATCGGCGCTCGTATTTTTTTGAACCAGGATGTTTTTGCCACCATGCGTTTTTCCACTGCCGATCTGGCAACATTCCCTCTGCCGGATACGTACGATTTAGCATGGTTGGTGAATATCTATCACTACATGCCTACCGGGTTATGGTGGGCCCTTTTGATCCGAACGGTCGCGACACTTTCAGTGGCGACCGCTGAAAAAAAGTATGGCGGTATTTTGGTGACAAACCGTTTTGATCTGGATCCCTTTGTGCAAAGTTTGCCTTTTGTAAACCGTATCGGCGAATTTTTAATTTTGGCCGGGCTTGAACTGTTAGAAGAGGTGGAAAGCCCATTGGAACATAATCGAAAGATGATTATTGCCCATAGGGTTCAAGAAACGCCGTGGCTCGCAGAACAAGTGAAAAAATTACGAGAGCTGGGGTTATGCGGCAATGGCATCTTTACGGATGTGACTTAAGAGGGAAGATAACCCGTTTGTCCTCAGTTCTTCTGGATTAGTTGTGACAACCTGTAACCGTGGATCAATTTCATAGGCTATTATTGTTGCTTTTATTCTGTATTTTTCCTTGTTACCGCCTCTGAATGTCTTGGAGATCAAACAAATGTCTATATCACTATCCGTCCGTGCTTCATTCCGAGCATAGGACCCGAAAATGACTATCCGCATTGATGGAAACTGAGCCTTGCGCAGTGCCTCCTTAAACCTCTTCAGACTATTTCTAATTTTTTTCGGAACCATTTGTAAATTTCCCGGGTCGCCTCCAGATATTTCTTTGCATAAGACCTATTCGCCTTTTTGTAAAAAGCCTTGAGGTCTTCTGGATAGCGAGCCTCCATGTTAAATCTGTTTACTTGATCCAATAGTTCTATCTGTGTCTTGGAAAGATGGATATCCGCTTTGCCTGCAAGGTAGAGCAAATTATGTGTGAAAGGGGGATGTTCCTTGGTGATACGCGCAACCAAAGCTTTCAATATTTTCTCTAGGGCCAAATGGCATAGAAACAAACAGTAATCATATTTTCCTGTGCGAAAAAGAGAGGCCGCCATTTCCAAATCATGAACGGCGGCCTCTAACCAATACTTTACCACTTTTGTAACGTCTTTTGTAGTCACTCACGGCAATTTAGCAAAATTTTACCGCCATATCAATCATTCTCTGGCATCAGGGTAATCCCGTTTACAGTCGTTGCGGTCATTCCCTATCCTTGTTATGCCTTCAATCATGTACAAAGGGCCGCTGAAAACGACCGATGTGCCGCTCTCTACGCCGGTTCAATATGTGAAGGGGGTCGGCCCCCATCTTGCCAAAAAATTGGCCCGTCTGAATGTCTTTACCGTTGAAGATCTGTTTTATCTGATTCCGAATCGCTATATCGACCGCCGAAAGATGGATCCGATCGGCCAACTCATTCCCGGAAAAGAAAAAACAATCATCGGTCATGTCCTTTCTTCGGGCCCCGTTTTTTTGGGGAAGAAGGGGAAACAGATTTATGAAGTGGTGGTGGGAGATAAAACGGGAAAAATTTCTGCCAAATGGTTCCACTTTTACTTAAATTCCATGCGGAAACAATTTGCCGTTGGAACCAAAGTTTTGCTCGCAGGGGAGGTGACGACCTATCGCAATAAATTACAGTTTTTTCATCCCGAAGCGGAGTTGCTCGATTCCGAAACGGAGGCGATGGAGATCGGCGGGAAAATTCTTCCGGTCTATCCGTTGACGGAAGGGCTCTATCAAAAAACGCTCCGGCGCATTATTCGGAATGCGTGGGACCATTTTGGTCCCTCGTTAAAGCCGGCATTGCCGCTCGATTTTTTGGAGCGTCATCATCTGGCCGACCCGTGGGAATCGATTGCACAGCTTCACTTTCCCGCCTCCGATATCGATGTCGATGTGTTGAATGCCCGCCGCTCGGCGGCCCATCGAACCCTTATTTTCGATGAATTCTTCTTTTTGGAACTGGGGCTTGCCCTCAAAAAGGCCAAAACGGTCCGACAAGAGGGGATTTCGATTCCTTTTGTCCCCCATGTTCATGAACAATTTTTAGGTCTCCTTCCTTTTGAACTGACTGAAGCACAAAAAAGAGTTTGCAACGAAATTATTCAGGAGATGGCTAAGCCCTTTCCGATGAATCGCCTGATTCAGGGGGATGTCGGTTCCGGGAAAACGGTTGTGGCTCTTGCCGCCGCTTTGCAGGCAGCGGCCAATGGCTATCAAGCGGCTATCATGGCGCCGACTGAAATTTTAGCAGAGCAACATTTTTTCACACTTCGCGGATTTTTGGATCAGATGGGCATTCCGTGCGGTTTGATCACGAGTGGCGTCAAAGGGGCGGAGCGGGAAAAAATTTATCGCCTGTCCGCTTCCGGCGAGGTTCCCATTGTGATCGGCACCCATGCCATTATTCAGGATGATCTTCAATTTGCCAAGCTGGGCCTCGTCGTCATTGATGAACAACATCGGTTCGGCGTGTTGCAACGACAGGCGTTGCATAAAAAAGGAAAATCGCCCGATATTCTGGTTATGACCGCAACCCCCATACCCCGCACGCTGGCCTTGACCGCCTATGGCGATCTCGACGTTTCGGTTATTGACGAACTCCCCAAAGGACGCAAGCCCGTTGTGACGCGTCTCTACGGCGAAAAACAGCGGGAGAATCTTTATGAGGGGATGCGATCCGAACTGAAAAAGGGGAAACAAATTTTTGTTGTCTATCCCCTTATTGAGGAGAGCGAAAAACTTGATTTAAAAAATGCGACTGAAATGTCGCAAGAGTTGGCCCGCATTTTTGAGCCCGATTACAAGGTAGCCTTGCTGCACGGAAGACTGCCGGTGCTGCAAAAAGAGACGATCATGGCCGATTTTAAATCGCAAAAAATTCAAATTTTGACGGCAACTTCCGTGGTCGAAGTCGGGGTCGATTGTCCAAACGCCACCGTGATGGTGGTGGAGCATGCGGAACGTTTTGGTTTATCGCAGCTTCATCAGTTGCGGGGGAGGGTGGGGCGGAGCACCCATCAATCTTATTGCATTCTGATGGCCGATTATCGGCGCTCCGAAGATGCAAAAAAGCGGCTCAAAATTATGGTGGAGACCCACGATGGCTTTCGGATTGCCGAAGAAGATCTGGCCATCCGCGGCCCCGGCGAATTTTTGGGGACACGGCAAGCCGGCCACCCCGACTTTAAAATCGCCGATTTGAGTCGGGACTTTGATATTTTAACCCTTGCCCGAAAAGCGGCCTTTGAACTGATCGAAAAAGACCTGACTTTAAGCCTTCCGGAACATCACGTTTTCCGCAAAATCCTACAGACCCGTTGGAAAGGGAAGCTCGAATTGCTGCAGGTTTCTTAAACCACCGACAGGAGCATATGGTAGCAGATACCATATGCTCTTTACAATTTTTTGTAAAAAAAGTGGCGGGGGATTTGGGAAGGGTTATAATTGACTTATGAAACGTCGTTTAGTAAAGAGCCCGTCCATGGACAGAAATTTAGCGCTTGAATGTGTGCGCGTTACCGAGGCGGCGGCCCTTTCTGCAGCCCGTTGGGTCGGCAGGGGGGATAATAACGCGGCCGACGAAGCGGCGGTCAATGCGATGCGGAATGTTTTGAACAGCCTCAATATCCGCGGGCGGGTAGTGATTGGCGAAGGGGAGCGGGATGAGGCGCCGATGCTTTACATCGGCGAAGAGGTCGGCAGCGGCGAAGGCCCTTCGGTTGATATCGCCGTTGATCCTTTGGAAGGGACCAATATCACGGCTCAGGGGGGTTACAACGCCTTAGCCGTTTTGGCCATCGGCAAAAAAGGGGAGTTTTTAAACGCCCCCGATACCTACATGGAAAAAATTGCGGTCGGTCCGTCGGCCAAAGGGGCGATTGATCTGACCAAAACGCCGACGGAAAATTTAAAAAATATTGCTAAAGCTAAAGGTGTTTCGGTTCCCGATTTAACCGTGATTATTTTGGAGAGGGATCGTCATAAAGAGCTGATCGCCGAGGTTCGTCAGTCGGGGGCCCGCATTCGGCTCATTCAAGATGGCGATGTCTCGGCCGCTTTGGCCACTGCCTTTCCCGATCGCGGCGTCGATGTCTTGATGGGAACGGGTGGGGCGCCGGAAGGTGTTTTAGCCGCCGCCGCCTTGCGTTGTGTTGGCGGCGATATTCAGGGGCGTCTCGTTTTTCGGAATGAAAACGAAAAAGAACGGGCCTACAACATGGGCATTCGTGAATTTCAAAAAATTTATCGGACTCAGGAGTTGGCCGGCGGCGATGTGATGTTTGCCGCAACCGGCGTCACCAACGGCGATTTTTTGAAAGGGGTCCGGTTTTTTCCGGGCGGCGCCGAGACCCATTCGATGGTGATGCGCTCTTCAACCGGCACCATCCGTTATTTGCAAGCAACTCATAATTTTGACATCAAACGCCCGACTTTCTGACAATGGCGAAACAATCGATTCTGATCAAAGCCCCCATCGAAACGGTTTTCAATACCATCGTCGATTTTGAATCCTACCCGCAATTTTTGCCTGAAATCAAAATGGCCAAACTCGATTGGTGCGAGGATCGTCAAATAGAGGTCTCTTTCAAAATCAATTTGATTAAGGAAATTTCTTATACGTTAAAAATAGAACTCGACAAGCCGCAAGGGGTTTATTGGCAATTGAAGCGGGGTGATTTGATGAAAATGAACGAGGGGAGTTGGGAGCTTAAGGCAAAAGGAGATTCCAGCACGGAAGCAACTTATACGATTGACGTCACCTTTGGCCTTTGGGTCCCGAAGGCGATTACCGAAGCCCTTGTTGAAAAAAATCTGCCGCAAACATTAAAGCGATTCAAAAAACGGGCGGAGTTTATGACCAGAATGTAGCCGCTACTTTCTGGTAGCGGGCTAAGGCCAATAGAGGGAAATAATAGCGATACCCATGATAGCGAATGTAAAAGTGGCCCGGAAAGCCGGTGCCGGTGAAATATTTTTCCTCCCAAACGCCATCCTGAAATTTTTCCAAAAGGAAACTGATTCCCTGTTGCACCGCCAACGATTCGGCATATCCGCCGGCGATTAACCCCATCAAACCCCAAGCCGTTTGCGACGGGACGCTTTCCGGATAGGGACAATATTTTTTTGTGACATAACTTTCGGGCGATTCACTAAAGCCACCATCTTCATGTTGAATCGATTGAAGCCATACACAGGCCTTTTCACATTCCTTTTTTAACGGATTGCCACGGCCGAGGCTGTTCAGACCGGTCAAGACGCACCATGTTCCGTAAATATAATTGACCCCCCAGCGCCCGAACCAACCGCCGAATTTTTCCTGCGATTTTTTCAAAAATAGAATCGCCTTTTTGACCGGTTTGTCGTGAGGCCCCATTCCCATTTTGATCAATAATTCCAAGGCTCGCCCGGTGATATCGGGTGTGGAAGGGTCGAGACAGGCCCCATGATCGGCAAAGGGGATTTTGTTGACCAGATCGAGATCGTTGTTTTTATCAAATGCCCCCCAACCGCCGTCATCATTTTGCATCGATAGAAGCCATTTCAATCCCCGCTGAATGGCCGGTCTTTTTTCCTCTTCCGGAAGATCGAGGTTGTCCAAAGCGGTGATCACTTCAATCGTATCATCGACATCGGGAAAATATTCATTGAGAAATTCAAAGGACCATCCACCGGGTTCTCCCTCGGGGTTTTTGAAATGCCAGTCTCCGTTCGGATTCACGATTTCTTTGGAAAGGAGCCAGCGGCCTGTTTTTAAAAGATTCGGGTCATCGATTGTGATTAAACCGGATTCCTGAAGCGCGACCATGGCCCAAGGGGTATCCCAAACGGGAGAGATGCAGCATTGCTGATGCATCTGATTTTCATCTCTTTGCTGAAAACTTTTTAAAGCCTTCAGGGCCGTTTGAATTTGCTTTGTCTCATTGGCATATCCGCAGGCTTTGAAGGCCATTGCGCCGTAGGCGAGGGCAGGGTAGATGTCGTGTGTTTTTTGAATATGCTCCCAAATCCAGTCGATGCAACGGTCCAAAACCTGTTTTCGCCACGGTTTGAAGGGGACTTTCCCCAATTTTTTGAGCCCCGTGTCGACCAATAAAAAAAGTTGCTCCAACGAAAGAGGATTTGTTTTTTTCGGCAGAGTCCATTTTCTTTTTTCCGGAGGTTCGCAATACAATGCCTCCAAATCGAGTCCCTGAATTTTGAGAGCCGGTTTGGTGTTCATCACCACCAACAGCGGGATAATGGAAGCCCGGGCCCAGCTCGAAAAATGATAGACATTCATTGGGGCCCAAGGAGGGAGGAGAATCATCTCGGCCGGCATGGAAGGGCAATTACTCCACCCGATGATTCCAAACAGGGCCAGATGGATCCGTGTAAAAATCCGGATTTGAGTTAACCCCCCTTCCGAAAGGATAAATTTTTTGGCCTTCAGAAGGGGGGCGCTGGAAGGGGAGAATCCGGCTAATCTGAGGCTTAAGTAACACTCAACGGTTGTGCTCAAATCACCTTTGGCGGCGTAGTAGAGCCCCCAACTTCCATCTTCACGCTGTTCTTGAAGCATTCTCTGAATAAGGCCTTTCTCAATTTCGGAGTCGACATCTTCCAAAAAATGCATCAACTGAATAAATCCCGCACCGATGGCTTCATTAGCTTCCAATGTGAACCACCAATAACCTTCCTCATTCCAGAGGTTCAGCAAGGTTCGGGTAGCCCCCTTGATCGTCTCTTCCATTTTTCTTTTATCAATAAAGGTGGTTTGAGGGGCTCGAGAGGACTTCTTTAAAAGGAATCCGGGCTCCAATGGAATATCGCTATTTTGGCGCATAATATATATTATGTTAAATACGCTATCTCTTCTACGTAAAACAGACTACCCGC
>JAHFSU010000062.1 GCA_023265595.1 Deltaproteobacteria bacterium | reverse complement strand
ATAACTGGGGCCGGGGGTCCCCAAATAAATCCCCTTTTTGAGAACGATTTTTTTTTGCTTGGCGATTTTTTCGGACAGTTGAATCAGCTCCGCATCGTAGGCTTTTTGCATCGAAGTAAATTGATTTTTCGATTTCAAAACGGAAATGCCGATGAGGGGATTCGTCCCCATCATATTGATATGGTCGGTGACGGCCATCATATCGCCCGGTTTCAAATCGGCGCGGATGCCGCCGACCGCATTGGTGGTCAACAAAAATTGGGGCCCCAACTGATTCAAAACAAAATAGGGAAAAACAATTTCCTGAGGAGAAAGCCCTTCATAATAATGATTGCGCCCTTTCATGATCGCAATGGGGAGACGGTCAAAATGGCCGAAAAGCAATTCGCCCGAATGCCCTTCGGCTCTGACCTTTGGAAAATGGGGAATTTCCGCCGCCCGCAACGTTTGGCTAACGGATACGCTTTTAAGAAAATCGTGAAGCCCGCCGGTTAGGACCAAAAGGAGCTTAGGCGTTATTGAAACCTTCTCCCTTAAATACCGGACCGATTCTTCAATTTTTGTGAAATAGTTATGCATATATTTTCACGAGGTATCCCCGCCACACTGTCGGCGGGCAGGCGGCTCCTCGTGAAAATAATTGGCACGAATGTGAAAAAATCGCAAGAATATTGACAAGTTAGAATAAATATCTCAAGGAAAGCAACTTTGGGGGTGAGGGGTGCCGATAACTTTAATGGAACCCTTAAAAAGGTTCTTATAACCCCCCCTTTTGGACCCCTCTGGAATTGTCCGGAGGGGTTCTTTTTTATTTATAGAGCATGACCCATGGCTCTTCGGTTGTGCTAGAAGCGGGAGTGGGACTTCCCGATACGGAGATCGTACCGAGCGACTGCCACTCTCTGGAAGCAAAATAGGCCGGATTTTTTTTCTGATCTTGAAGACGGCCGACTTTAACCTCTACCGTTCTGTCTTTTTCATTACTGACTTCATCTTGACGATTTCTGAAAGTAGCACGCGCCTCCCCTGCCCCTGCATATTGAATCGTCACATTATTTTGCAACTCACTCCGGCGGGCTTCGAGGCTCTTTTTCAACGCAGAGGCGACCGTTTTGGCCCGCGCCGCCGATAAGGCATCATTGGTTGCATCGCTGCCGACCCGATCGGCATGCCCCGTGACATAAATGGCCAGATCCGAGGCATGTTGCGACATAAAGCAGGCATATTGCGAAGAATTGGTTTTGATTAACTGATTTGTCATCCGTTGAATCTGTTGGCCAAACTCAGCCAAATTTTTGGGTGTGTCCGATCCGGAATTAAAAGGAAATTTTTCGCGTGGAATATGTGTCAAAACTTTGTAGCCGGAATCAAGTGAATTTTTGCTGCTGTAGAGTTGTTTAGCGGTATCCACTTTTTCACTGCCAATGGTTACATAGGAATCTTCACCATCGACGAAAGATTTCCAACCATTCGATTGTTCCGAACAGGCACATTCATTCATATTGGGACATGGATCATTGGGATCTGGCTGAGGTGGCGGAGGGGATGGTGCGTAAGGTGCCTCTTTTCTCTCATCGTGAGCACAGGCGAAACCAAATAAAGCAACGATACCAAAAATAATGGGTAACATAAAAAATCCTCCTAATATAGTTATCGGTTCGTATAAGAAAAAGTTGCGTCTGGTTAGCCGATTTTTTTCTGAAAATCAAAGGAATTGGTGTAACTATTTGGAATTAAACATTATTCTTTTGGTATCTTAAAAGGTAATGAATCTCCTTTTTTGAATGGAGCTTGAGACGTAGGAGAATCAGAAGGGAGTAACTCAAAAAGAGTGCCATCGGGTTGCTCAAAAATGAGGCGGATAGGAGAACTGCCCTGTGTTAAATCTTTTAAATACCAAACGCGCCCCTCTCCAAATTGATTTTTTGCTACGGTTTGAAAATTTTCTTCTGCCGGAGATAATTCTATACGTGGCTTTTCATTGCTCTCTGTAGGCGGTTCAGATTTTATATCACTCACTTTTTTTTTACCCTCATCTCCTCCACTCGTTTCACCTGCTGGAACTACATCCCCATAAAGATTTGTTGCACCTGCTCCAGCACCCGGAGCTGGTCCAAAATTACTTGGGTGTGCTTTTTCTCTTGCCGCCGCCGCTTCTGCCTCTTTTTTCTTTTTTTCTTTCTCGTCTTCTGCCTTCTTTTTCTCCTCTTCTCCTTTTGCTTTTTCTTCCGCCACCTGTTTTTTGTAGTCATCCATTATAGATTGTCTCGGATCGGCGGTTTCCCCACCACCCTGTTCCCCACGCTGTCCCTGCGGTACGGTGCCCGGCGGGAGAGGAACTTGACCGGCGTTTTGTGAAGCAGGAGATGTCGAAGAGGGTTGCGAGGCCTGTGTCTGTGCCGGTTGCATCGTTTGCATCGGGACGAAAGGCCAAACATTAGGCATTTGCCCTCCCCATCCTCCCCCTCCATTCATGAGACGAAACGGATCGGTATCGGTGATGGCGTTCCCCATCGTGTAAACAATAGAACCGGCGCGCCACAAATCGGCGGCGTAGCCGCCATCCCCACCACCCCACGGTGAAAAAGAGATGCCGGCATAAGCGTGGCTGAAAAGACTCCCGTAGAAAGGACGACCGATTCCGAAACCGACATTGCCAACAGGGGAAGCGACCGGCACACCCGGAAAAACGGTCGGCATAGAGGGTGAATCAGGGAAATCGAAAGAAGGAGAGTCGAATCCGACACCCTCCAAACCATCTCCTCCAAAATTCGCAAAAAAATCGCCGATCGGATTAACCACGTTTGCCTCCGTACACATTATTTGGAAAGGGTCTGTTCTCATCTACGATCCTTTCTAATATCGGATCCAAGGCCGAAGGATTTTCATTCTGTAAAGAGGCCCAATAATCGTTGAGCGTTTTCGGTTTCAAAATATCTCTTTCACAAAGCATATGCCCCTCTTTTACCAACAGATAATTTTCATCGACCTCGCTTGACGGATTAAAACCGGTCAGCAAAACCGGCTCTTCTCCTCCTCCCGAAGTCACGCCACTGGAGGCCGCCTCTAATTTTTGCTCCCCACCGGCCTGTTCGGCCGAAAGAGAACCCCCCTTGCCGCCAGCTTTGGCTCCCTTATTAGTTATCGGCTTTTCTTTATTTTTTGTTGCTTCTTTTTTTTCGCCCCTTTCGGAGGTGGTTGTAGCGGCCATTTTGGTCCCATCGGGGGTGGCCATCGGGGCAACGTGAGTGGGGGAATCGACAAGCTCCGCCTTGAGGGGTTTGTCTGGCACTCCACCCTTTTCCCCCTCACCCTGACCCTCTCCCACAGGGGGAGAGGGAGGTTTCAATACATTTCTTAGTCCGTCTGATGGTAATCGTACATTTTGCGCAAAGGTCGATTGGGCCAAGTTTGTTGGGGTCAGATTCGGATTTACATTTTTGGGGACGTTCCCCTCACCCCCCGCCACACTACCGGCGGACAGGCGACCCTCTCCCGCAAGGGTAGAGGGAGATTTAGTACCAGACGGACTGAAGTTTGTTGATTTTATAGGGCCTTTTTCGGGGACGGTCCCCTCAGACTTACCCTCAGGCCTAGCAACAAACCGACTGGAATTTGTTTTGGGGACGGTCCCCTCACCCCCCGCCACACTACCGGCGGACAGGCGACCCGCTCCCGCAAGGGTAGAGGGAGATTTAGTACCAGACGGACTAGATTTTGTGTAATTTTTGAAAGCCCCATCAAGTGCGGTTCGTCCGTCTTGTCTTTCACCTTCTTTAGTAACTTCTCCGCGCAAGCGATTATTTTCGGTATGCTCTCGCGCAACACCCGTTGTACCACCATCTATCTTTTTCCCATTCCCATTGTCGTATCGATCAATCGCCATGAGGTCTCCTGACTACTATTCGTGAATCGTGAATCGTGGATCGTAAATAAAAAATATAAATAAATACATATACTTATACTTAAAAACGGGGGCTATTTCAAAAAGCCCGCATTAAAACATTGCAAATAGTCTGCCAAAGAAGAAAAAGATTTGAAAAATTCAAATTAGGTCAACTGGTTGATTTTACTTAACAAATTTTTGCGCGCCACGGAGCCGATCACATTCAAAGGGGGTTTTTCTCCCCCGGCTTTTTTCACATAGCGCAAGTTGAATTGTTCAATCCGAGCTAACGATTCTTCGACTTTTTCCTGCGGGATGATCCCCTCTTCGACCGCCCGCGCAAACGTGTCGAGGGCCAAGGCTTGTTGTTGCGGATTTTTGCCGATGATCAAAACATCGCAACCGGCGTTGAAGGCTTTCACACAACTCTCTTCGAGCGTTGTCCCTTGCGAGATGGCTCCCATTGCAAGATCATCCGAAACAATCAATCCCTCAAAACCCAACTGATCGCGTAACAGATCGCGGAGCAATTTTATCGAAAAAGTTGCGGGCAGTCCCTGATCCAAACCGTCGTAGACCACATGGGCCGTCATGATGCCGGCCACATTTTCCTGAATGGCGGCCTCAAACGGAATCAGCTCAACCGATTCGAGCCGCTTCATATTGTGGGGAAGGTGGGGCAAAACTTCGTGCGAATCTTCGTCGGTGTCGCCATGTCCCGGAAAATGTTTGCCACACGCGGCAATGCCGGCCTCTTCCAAACCGCGGATGAATTGGCAAGCGGCGAGGGCCACCACTGCGGGGTCGGCGCTAAACGAGCGGTCGCCGATCACCGGATTGAACGGATTGGTATGGACATCCAAAACCGGCGCAAAATTCCAGTGAAAGCCGGCGGCCCGTAATTCCTGTCCCATCGCCAGTCCCACATCAAACGCCATTTTGGTCGAAGGGAGTTTTTCATACAATTTGCCGATCTTTTGCATCGCCGGAAAATGGGTGAACGGTTTTGGGAGACGGTGGACCCGTCCCCCTTCATGATCGATGGCCATGGTCAACGGCGATTGGAGATTCAACTCTTTGAGATGATGAACCAACTCGAGGGTCGCTTCAAGCTCGGGGCAATTCCCCTTGAACAAAATCACACCGCCGATATTTCTTTTTTGAATGAGCCATTCGGTCTCAGGCGGCGGGGTGACCCCATGAAAGCCGATGATAAAAAACTGTCCCAACTTTTTTTGCAATGTTTGGGTTAACATGGGAGGCCTCGCATAACCCATCTGTTGTCAAAACCTCAAGGCAAAAATAAGTTTTTCCCTCACCCGACCTAAAGGCCACCCTCTCCTCCTTCGACTTCGCTCAGGACAGGCTCCAGGGGAGAGGGAAATAAGGTTGACAAATTTTTATGAGCAACAATTTTGGGAAAGGGGCGATAAGGGGATATGGTCGAATTTTTTGATTTTGATTCCCCTCATATTCCTATTCAGTGGAAACCGAATGCGGTCACCATCGACGAGGTAAGGCTTCCGGCAAATTTCACACCGCAATCGATCGATGAATATCTGGAGACCGATCATCATTATTATATCTTGATGGATGGAAGGGTCATTCAAGACAAACCGATGGAGTGTTCTCCCTCTCCCAATTTTTCCGCACCCGCCCCCCAAGATGAAGAGACCATCAAAATTGCTATGGCCGGTTGTTTCGACATTTGGGACTGCAAGCCAGCCGCCGATCCTTCCATTCCGCAACTGGCGGCTATGGAATCGCTCGTGGTTTATCTGATGAAAGAATATCCCGACATTTCTGAAGGCAGATTGGGGCTGGATAGCGGAGGGGGGAGTCAGATTTCCTTGCATGTGATCCATCTCTTTACCCGCTTAAGATCAGATCAGGAGAGGAATGCCTTCCTTAAAGGAGACGATTTAAAATTGGCCGAGCGATTCCTAAAAGAATTTGAAGAAAATACCTATGAATTTCCTTACTGGAAATTTGATGCCGATGTTACAGACCAGCAAAGATGGGAGCTTCGTTCCATCATCGAAGGATACAGAGATGGAAGAGTGGGTGATACCGCTATACGCAGTCTGGAACAGGCCGGCTTTTCAAATCGTTTTATTCAAAAAATTGCAGGAGATGACGGAAAAAAACTTTTCAGAATAAAGGCCCGGTGGCTGGCGGAGCATGCAGTCAAGCGCCGGTGGCGAGTCGATGATGACACAGAAACAAGGGCCAAATTTTTAACGACATTAACGGGTATGGGCCCTCTCCCTTACGACCTTTTCCCCTACCTTGCAGAGGCGACCCGTGATGAAGAGACCCAAATTAGAAGTAGGGCCGCTTGGGCGTTAGGGCATCTGGAAAAAGTTACTGAAGAGGTGATGCAAACTTTAATACAAATCTTGAAAGAGGGTGTCTATGAAGGGTATGCTTCACACATCAGTTTCGATTATGGACTCCGAGATATGACTGTGGCAACTATCCAAAAAATTGGCCCACCCCTTTCTATCATGGCGAAAAAAGAATTGGCCATTTGGTATCGAGAGCCAGAAGCACAAGAGGCCCTAGCCGCAATGGGGCCTAAAGAGGCTATCCCCGCTTTGCTTCCCTTTGCCGCTTCTGAAAGCATATTTGGTCACACTCCGGATAGAGATGTTTCAAGAATAATCCAACCGATGATGCCCGAGGGGACACGATATGTTGTGGAGGGATTGATGGATACAGACCCAAATATCAAAATCGGCGCTTCACTGCTTTTGGCAGAACTAGAAAAGTTGGATCCCGAAGCGATCCCCTTCGCCATTCCGGAATTGGAAAAGCTGGC
>JAHFSU010000061.1 GCA_023265595.1 Deltaproteobacteria bacterium | reverse complement strand
GGGCGATCTTAAATTTCCTCTGATTTGACCCCCCTTGTATTATTTGATGGAAGATAAAGAATAAGGTACAATGTCCCTTCCGTCATTCCGGCGAAAGCCGGAATCCATAGGAGGCATTTTTATGAAGAAAATTGCTTTATTAGCCGCCGTTGTTTTATTGACATCACCGGCATGGGCCAAAAAGAAGAAGGAGATTGAAGGATTGAAGAAAGTGATTGCCGTCGGTGCAGTCAACGCCAGCATGTTTTCATTTCAAGATGATAACCCAACCGGTTTGACAAATATGCTACAAGATTCCGTCAAAAAATATCTCGATGGTACGGAGCGCTACACCGCTGTTGTTGTCGATTCGGCTAAGGCGGCAGGAGGTGGTTCCACCGCCGATGATGATTTTTTAACTCAAATGCAAACCAAATTAGAAGCAGGCCAAGAGATGACACCCCAAGAATCCTTGAAATATTCCGAACTGATGATGAAGCAACAAATGGCGGCCATGGGGCCGATGCTCCAGCAATTTGGCGGCGGCGGTGGCATGGGTGGTGCGGCTTTCAAACCTGTGGCGGCACAAGCCCTGCTTACTTTTGCGGTGAGCACCGGACAAGGGGGAATGGATACCGGTGGTATTGTCGGCGCCGTTGGTGGAATTTTTGGCTCGCCGGTCAGCGGCGATTTCGGAACGCAATCGACAAAACTCTCTTTGACTTGTGTCATGCAAGATCCCGATACGGGAAATATTATCGATCAAAATGTTGTTCAGACTAAAAGCACTACCTTCACACGTCTGGCCGGTTTTTCAACCATGTCCGATTCCAACGATCACGACAAAGCCTACGACAAACTTTTCAAAAAAGCGGTGGAAAAATGTGTGAAATGGATGGATCAAAAATTTGAAAAAGTGGAATGGGAAGGAAGAATATTCAAGTCAGAGGGTGGGCGTTTTTTGCTCAATGCCGGTTCCAATGCCGGTGTGAAAGAGGGAATGCAATTTACTTTGTTGGAACGGGCACAAGTTTCCGGCGGTGGCATTGAGTTTGGAAAAGAAGAGCGGAGCGTTGGTATGGGTACGGCCTTGGAAGTGCACGACGGTTACACCGTTTTGGGTGTCAGCGGGCCGGCAAAAGTGGGGACTATTGTGAAGGTTCAGCCTGCCGCTTCTCCTGATCCTGAGGGGAAGTAGGTGGCATTTTATATTTTATCGTTTTTTTGACTTTCATCGATTCTTCATCCGGTGTTTTTTTAATTCCCTTCTCTTTTTCCAGTTGGCGAACCGATTTTACCTTTTTCAATTTTTCTTGAGGCTGAATATCGGCGTATTCCTCATCATACAGTGCAAACCACGGGTGATGAAACTCTTCATAATCTTTTTTGGTGATAGGGCTTGCCGGCGGTTTTTCGCCGGTGATTTTTTCAAATTGTTCGCTGTTAACGATGTGAATAGTAATCGAACCGAATTTTTCATTATCCCACGTTTCCAGACCGTACGGATCGGGATAAATTTTTTGCGTCATGAGGCCGCCGGCTGCAAGCCCCAATTCCGCGCCGCCGCTTTTTTCCGATTTTTCAGAAAAAGTGGGTGCCGTGCTGGCAGCGCCGGTTCCCAATCCTAAAAAATGGGTCTCCTCTTTAGGTTTTTTGAATTTCCCCTTTTTGGGATTGAAAACCGCAATTTTTAAGCCGCCGCTTGCTTCGCCGTTCACTTGCTCTGAGACGGTAAAGCCGCTGCCCAAAGGCATTGCCACGAATTGGCGAATAGTGTTTTTGCCCGTTTTAATTCCGTCGATCCACGGCTGTGGGACAGGGGCTACAAGATAATTTTGTTCGGGAATTTTTTTCAAAGTCAAATCCCACGGCTCTCCGGTTAGGGCATTGACACTACCGACACCAATTTTCACCGCTCTGGGCCGCCATTCTTCGCCGCCAAACGAGATCCACATCGCCTCCCGCTGATACATCGGAATAAAAACGCCCCCTTCTTCGACCCAATCTTTCGGCACTTTTGTTTTATAATCGGAAACTTTGTAGATGGGAAACCGCCCAAGACTCGGAGGGAGCGGATATTCTTTCCCATCATCGGGGATGCGCAACGTCCGCTGCAATGTGATGATGTGATCATCAAAATTCAACGCATCATTATTTAATTCAACTTTGATGGTGCCGTTGCCGATCGATTTGGCCTCTGCCGTGCCGACTGTTATTACATACGTTGTCATTGCGAGGACTCCGAGCGTAGCGAGGAGGACGAAGCAATCTCCCGTCATTTTCAAAAGGGATTGCTTCGTCGCCTCCGGCTCCTCGCAATGACGAGCATATTTTTTCATAAAATTTTCTCCGATATCGTCTGCCAGTGGATAAATCGCAAAAGGTGCGACCAATGACCCGCTTTGTCATCGGTCCCCGATCCATACCAGCCGCCAAACGGTTCCGCTCCGACAAAAGCGCCGGTGCACTTTCTATTGATATAAGTGTTTCCGGAGCTAAATTCCACCGCCCGTTTTTTGAGTTCCGGTTTTGTGGTAAAAAGAGCGCCGGTTAAGGCATAAGGTGTGCTATTGGCAATTTTTACCATCTCATCAAAATTTTTTGCTTCGTAGATTCCAAAAACCGGCCCAAAAATTTCGATGCCCGTCTCTTTTTGAAAAGGATTCAATCCTTCGTGAACACTCGGCAAAATTCCCCAACCTGAAAAATGGGGGGCCGCTTTGCCTCCGAGCAAAAATCGGGCCCCCGCGTTTTGAATCACGGCGCATTGTTTCAGAATGTCATCAAACGCCTGCTGATCAATCACGCCGCCGTAAACCGCATCGGGCTCCGTTACATTTTTTGGTGCTATTTTGCCAAGACGATCCAAAACCGCTTTTTTCACCGTATCATAAATATCTTCTTTGACAATCAAGCGGGAGAGGGCGGAACATTTCTGTCCTTGAAATCCGAGGGCCGAATTTTGAACCGCATCGACGAGGGTGTTAATATTTTCAATATCGTGTACGGCGATAAAATCGCATCCTCCCATTTCGGCGACGACTCGCTTGAGCCATTTTTCACTCGTCAACGCCGCCATCTTGTTGATCTCCCAACCGGCCCTGTGACTCCCCGTGAAGGTGATAAGGGCCATTTCCGGATGTTTAACCAAAAATTCCCCAATCTGGTTTGAATGGGGGCCATCCAAAACGAGTTGGATTGGAATTCCCAAATTATGAATTATTTTTGCGACAAACATCCCGGTTGCGGGGTCTCTCGGAGAAGGTTTTACAATCAATACGTTCCCCATTACCGTGGGAGCGGCCCACATGCCGGTGAAAATGGCGAACGGAAAATTAAAGGGTGGAAGAGAAACGCCGATGCCGATCGGTTTCGGATGCATTTTTGTGGCATGATGTGGCAATGGAGTTAGTTCCAAAAATTCAGGGTCGTTGATGAGCTCACAAGAGAAGGCATAATATTCAAGAAAATCGATTCCCTCAGCCCAGTCAGCATAGGCCTCCAGTCCTGTTTTTCCGGCCTCCAACATCAAAAGCCCGAGGATAGTCCATTTTTGTTTGTGCAATTCTTTTGTAATTTTTCTTAAAAGTTCGGCACGTTCTTTGTAAGGTTTAGCCCCCCAACCGAGTTGGATGTTTTGGGCATAGGCAAGACTTTTTTCCGCTTGGGCCAAAGAAGAGATGGTGAAGGGTCCATATTGTTCCTCCCGGTTGTTCGGATTGACATTAAAAAAATGGCCCGCTTCGCCATCGACCCATTTTTCGCCGATCAAAACTTTCTGCGGTTGGCGCAAAATTTTTCTCGCCTCTTCAATGCCGGCGGATAAAAGTTTAACCCTCTCCGGTTTTTCCCACGGATTAATGATCGGTTCGTTTTTGAAATTTTTGAGTCGGTTCTGATTCATATTTTTTTGAAGCCTTAGCTAAATACAAAATTGACGCACTGTCAAAAAGAAGGTATTTTCGCGTAACCTAATTAAGGAGGGGGAGCTTATGACAGGAGATTGTAAATGCAATTTTAAAAACTGGCTGGTGAGCACCGTTATCGTCGCCGCGGTTTATTACGGCCTCGACTATGTGATCAACACCCGGTTTATGGCGGGCGTTTTTGCAGCGAATGCTCAGTATTTAAGGCCGCAGGAGGCGATTGCGTCGATGCAGGCGTGGATCATCGCCTACTATGCTGCTTTTGCGGCGCTTTTTACTTGTCTTTATGCGGCAGGCCACGATGCGGCCAAGCCAAAATTGGGGCAGGGGTTCCGTTTCGGCATTTTCATCGGCCTCTTCTACTGGGGGACGACGATTTTGGGGATGTATCCTTATGTCCCTTGGACCAACGATTTTTATGTAAAATGGTTTTGTTGGGGGATGGTCGATGCCGTTGTTTTGGGTGTCATCACTGCATTGCTCCACAAACCGAAATCGGCTTAAATCTAGAGCTTGCAAGTTTGAGTTTGAACCATTAAAAAAGGCGGGATGAAAAAACATCTCGCCTTTCTTATTTTGTTTTTCTCTTTGAATGTTGAGGCACGCATTTATGTCCCCATCGATCAGCCCTCCGATAAAAAACTCCCCATTGCCATTACCGAACTGGTTCCGTTGGATGGCGGCGCCGGGCGTTATGAGAAAGAGATTCCGGAAATCATCCAGCACGATCTGGAAATCTCCGCCTATTTTCAGTTTATTTCGCCCGAGGCTTTTTTAGAGCCTAAAAACGCCAACACCCTCACCACAGAGACCATCCACTTCGATTTATGGAGCGCCATTGAGGCGCAAGGCCTGATCAAAGGGGGGATTAAAAAAGAGGGAGACCGGCTGACGGTGCAGTTAAAACTTTTTGATCCTTTTTTAAAGCAGATGTTGGTGGGCAAACAGTATGTCGGCATTACCAAAGATTTTCGCTCCATCGCCCACCGCTTTTCTGACGAAGTGATGCTGGCATTGACCGGCACCAAAGGCCCGTTCAACAGCAAAATAACCTATTCGGTCCCGACAAAAAAATTCTACAAGGCCATCTATGTGATGGATTACGACGGGGCCAATAATTACGAAATCAGCAATCGAAAGGCGCTGAGCCTCGGTTCTAAGTTTTCACCGGATGGGAATAAACTAGTCTATACAATGATGACCGGAAAAAGTTGGGAAATTTTTATGGCTAATGCCGGCGGTGGTGGTGTGAAACAGTTGACACGGAACGGGGCGACGAACATTACACCGGCTTTTACTCCGGACGGTGGGAGCATTATTTTTTCGAGTACGATGAAGGGGGATGCCGACCTGTTTTTGATGAATTTGGGCGGCAATCTTATCGGGCAGGTGACCGACACCTCCGGCATCGATGTTTCGCCGATGTATTCTCCAAATGGAGGACAAATTGTTTTTTCATCGGATCGTTTCGGCAAACTGCATGTTTTTACAATAAACGCCGGTGGCGGTGGCGACACACGGCTTACCTTTGTGGGGCAGTTTAACGACACGCCCGCTTGGTCTCCGGATGGCCAAAAAATAGCCTTTTGCGGACGCGATGCGGGGGCCTTCGATATTTTTACGATGAATTCCGATGGAAGCCTAATCCAGCGCCTGACAGCCGGCGAGGGAAACAACGAACACCCCAGTTTTTCTGCCGACAGCCGCTACATTACTTTTCACTCCACACGCGGCGGTGGGTCGGCCATCTATGTGATGCGTTTTGACGGCGCCAATCCGGTCCGCGTTTCTAAAGAATCGGGGATGTTGCCTTGGTGGGGCCCTTCTCTGAAATGAAACTGGCCACAATCGACATCGGAACCCATTCTGTTTTGCTTTTGATTGCCCAAAAAAATCCCGACGGGAAAATAAAAGTTTTGGCCGATGAGGCAACACTGACCCGTATCGGCGAAGGGATGGGGTCCATAAATAATTTTTTGTCATCGGGAATGGAGCGAACGCTGGCAGTCTTGAAAAAATACAAAGCAATTTGTGATCAGCATCGGGTTGAAAAGATTTTGTGTGTCGGAACAGCCGCTTTTCGGAAAGCGAAGAACGTCGCCGATTTTGTAATCCAAGTCAAAAAAGAGACAGGGATTGAAATTGAAATTATTTCCGGTGAGAGAGAAGCGGCGTTGACATGGAAGGCGGCCTCTACCGATTTTGGGTCTGATATTATGGTGGTCGATATCGGCGGCGGGTCGACGGAGGTCATTTGCCCTGTATCATTGCGAGGAGGCCAATGGCCGACAAAGCAATCTACAAGCATTCCCATCGGCTCTGTTTTGCTCACCGAAAAATATTGCCATTCTGATCCGGTTTCTGACGCTGACTATCAAAATATTTGCAATGTGATTGAACAAACCCTTCCCTCACCCCAACCCTCTCCCACAAGGGGAGAGGGAAAACGTCTTGTTGCCACCGCCGGCACGGCCACGACATTGGGCGCCATCAAAATGAAGATGAAAATCTATCATCACAATGAGATCCATGGCTCCAAATTGAGTCTCGCCGAATTAAAAAAGATCATTGCCGATTTCAAATCGAAAACAATCGAAGAGAGAAAAAAGATTCCGGGGCTGGAGCCGGGCCGCGCCGATGTGATTTTGGCCGGTTCCCTGCTTTTGGAAAAAATCGCTGAACATTTCGGATTTCAGGAAATCACCGTTAGCGATCGTGGAGTGAGATGGGGGTTGGTGTACGAGTAAGGCGTCCACTTTTAAAAAAATCTACGGTAATGAAACTATTTTTTTCTGTAATGCCTCAACCTCTTGCGGACGCCCCAACTTTTGCAAAGTATCGATAATATTTTGGTA
>JAHFSU010000012.1 GCA_023265595.1 Deltaproteobacteria bacterium | reverse complement strand
TTTTTGGCAACAGTGATCGCCTCTTCATAACCGGCGTCTGCATGGCGAATCACACCCGTCGCCGGATCCGATTTGAGTACCCGTTCCAATTTTACGGCCTGCGCCGGGGTCCCATCCGCCACGATCACCTCTCCCGCATGCAGACTGTATCCGATCCCGACGCCACCACCATGATGATACGAAACCCAACTCGCGCCGTTGACCGCGTTGACAAGGGCGTTCAAAATCGGCCAATCGGCGACGGCATCGGAGCCATCTTTCATCCCTTCGGTCTCCCGATTGGGGCTTGCCACCGAACCGCAATCCAAATGATCGCGCCCGATCACAATGGGGGCTTTTACTTTCCCTTTTCGGACCAACTCATTAAACAACAGTCCCGCTTTGTCGCGCTCTCCATAACCCAACCAGCAAATTCTTGCGGGCAAACCTTGAAAGGAAATTTTTTTGGAGGCTATGTTGAGCCATCGTTGCAACGATACATTTTCGGGAAAAAGCCGCATCACCGCTTCATCCGTGACTGCAATATCTTGCGGATCACCGGAGAGGGCCACCCAGCGAAACGGCCCCTTCCCCTCGCAAAACAACGGACGAATATAAGCCGAAACAAAACCGGGATAATCGAATGCATTTTGAACGCCGGCTAGCTTTGCCTGTGCGCGTAAATTGTTTCCGTAATCGAAAACCGGAATCTGTTGTTGATGAAAGGCAAGCATGGCCTCCACCTGTTCGGCCATCGCGCGATAGGCCTCTTTTTTATAGCCCTCCGGATTTTTTTCTCTCAAGGTGAGCGCCGCTTCAAGATTCATCCGATTCGGCAGATATCCATATAAAGGATCGTGCGCTGATGTCTGATCGGTTACTAAATCGGGATTTATTTTTCTTTTGACGAGTTCGGGATAAATATCGGCCGCATTGGCGCAAAGCCCGACAGAAACAGCCTCATTATTCTTGATGGCATCTTGAATAATCCACAAAGCCTCATCCAGGTTACCAACGGCTTTATCGAGAAAACCGGTATTTAAACGTTTTTTGATCCGTTCCGGATCGACTTCGACCCCCAAAAATGAGGCCCCATTGAGGGTGGCGGCCAGAGGCTGCGCCCCTCCCATCCCCCCCAAACCGGCTGATAAAATCCATTTACCCTTCAAGTTTCCCTTGTAATGTTTTTGGCCGGCGGCGGCGAAGGTTTCATAAGTCCCCTGCAAAATCCCCTGTGTGCCGATATAAATCCAGGAACCGGCGGTCATCTGGCCATACATCATGAGCCCTTTTTTTTCGAGCTCCCAAAAATGATCCCACGTTGCCCAGTTTCCGACCAGATTGGAATTGGCAATCAGCACGCGCGGCGCATCGGGATGGGTGTCGATCACACCGACCGGTTTGCCCGACTGAACAAGTAGTGTTTCTTCATTGGAAAGTTTTTTAAGAGAGGCGATGATTTGATGATAGGCTTCCCAATTACGCGCCGCTTTGCCGCGCCCGCCATAAACAACAAGATCTTCCGGACGTTCGGCGACTTCCGGGTCGAGATTGTTCATCAACATCCGAAGGGCCGCTTCTTGAACCCAACCCTTGCACGAAATTTGATTTCCTCTCGGCGCGCGTATAACATTGGGTGGCATATGTTAACAGGTACCATATGTCACTATTGGAGACAAACTACATAAATGCCGTTTGTGATTTCTTCGTCGAGGGCCACCTCGGTTTCACTGACTTTCAAAACAAACGAGGGGCTCTTTTGGGAGATGTGGAGACTCGCCCCCGGAGTCACCCCCAAGCCGGAAAGTCGTTCCAAAAGAGAATGGTATTTCGGCGCCATAAAGACGATACGATAATCGTTGCCCACTTCACCCTGATAGAGCGGCATCACAAGCGGTTTCACTTCATTCGTAAAAAGTTTACAACACTCCCCCATCGGAATGGGACGCCCATGCGGGCAAGAAGGGGGATGCCCCAAAAAAGAGCAGATCCCCTCCACCGCTTCGGGTGTCAAAACATTTTCATGCTCCATGCGGCAGGCCTGCGCATGCACCGCCTCTTCCGAAAGATTGAAAACAACCGCAAAGAGCCGTTCCGCAAGACGATGGCGGCGGATCAGATGACTCGCCTGTTCCTGACCACGCGGCGTTAAAATAATCTGATTATCTTTGACGGCAATCCATTCCTTCCGGGTTAAAATTTGGGTTGCCTCTTGACGAATCGCTTCCGAAACTGTCGAAAGACAATGATCGGGTTCCGGCTGGCCGGTCTCATGGTCGAGCCATGCACGGACCAGAATATGATCCTGAATTTCATCGAGGGTCAGTGTTTCTTCCGTACTCATATTATTTTCCTCTCTTAACTAATTTTACAAACCAGTTTACAATTTTAGATTCCGCCACAAATTCGTAGTTGCAATTGGGGCACTTGAGCATCGAACAGCCGCGCATCATTCCGCAACCGCTGCAAGCCGCCTCGTCTGATTTGAATTGAAACCCGCACAAGGGACAATCCACCGTTTTTATTTTGGACGGTTTACTCACCGCCGCCGGCAATTCTAATGTGTTCATTTCAGTATCCATCTCAAAATCCCTCCGACCAAAAAGGCGAATGGAAAAATAAAAGAGACCATTTTGAGCGCGGTACGTCCGCCATGTTCCTTCACAATCATGAAAACATTCGCAACGCACGGGATGAAAAGGGTGATCACCACCAGCGCAACCAAGGCCTGCATCACATTCAACTGGCCGTGGTTGAACATGTCAAAAAATCCGGTCGCCCCGTAATCGCGCCTTAAAAACCCGATCAGAAATGCATTGGCCGCTTCTTTAGGAAGTCCCAAAATCGTAACAACCAACGGCGACGCGGCCCGTTGCAGCACCCCCAAGACATGAACCGCATCGAGCAAAAAGAGGATAAAGGTCCCGAGCAAAAAAAGCGGAACCGCCTCTTTTACATACCATTCGAGACGCGAAAGCGTTTTCTTTGCGACATTTCCAAATTGAGGAATCCGAAGCGGCGGGATTTCCATCACAAAGGCATTCGGCTCCCCTTTCAAAATTTTGTTCGAGGCAAAACCGACAAAAAACATGATGCCGATGATGACAGAAAGCCAGACCCAAAAAGTCCAGACCGGCATTTTGCCGAACATCCCCAAAAGAACACCGAGCTGCGCAGAACAGGGAACCGCCAACGCCAGCAACAACGTCACAATCACACGCTGTTTTTTTGTCTCCAAAATCCGCGTGGTCAAAGTAGCCATGGTGTCGCAACCCAACCCCAAAACCATCGGGAGTACGGCTTTGCCGTTGAGCCCCATCCATTTAAAACAACGGTTGACCATGACGGCCAAACGGGGAAGATATCCCGAATCCTCCATCAGGCTGAATGCAATAAAAAAAGTGGTGACAATCGGAAGGACGATCGCGAAACCGTAGGAGAGCCCCATCGTAATCAAACCGTAAGGGCCGACCAACGCATCATGAAAAAATCGGGTAATAGGATGGGCTTCAGAAAAAATTCTGTCGACCAGCCAGACCGAGCCCGGTGAAATATATTTTCCAAAAATGCCTTTTTCAATAAAATCAACGGCAATGCCGGCGCCAAATTTACCGACGAAAAGATAGACTATTTCCAAAACACCGGCCAGGACAACGAGCCCCAAAAAAGGATGCATTGTCCATCGGTTCAAAAATTGAAAAAAAGAACGCTCTTTTTTTTGGGCGGAGAGGACACGATTCAAAATGATTTGGCCCTGCGCCAAACGTTCCCGTCCCATCAAAAAGCTGACCGGTTCCGCAAATTGCGCCGCTACTTTGCGACAGAGCGATTCGATTTTTGTTTTGGCTTCGGGCGCCAGAACTTTTTTGAGACGTTCCACCACCGTCCGGTCTCCCGATAACAACATCGAAGCACAGGCCCTTTTACCGACAACCGTATCCGGAATTTCCGCGGCAATTTCTTTGAGGGCTTCCGAAAAAACACCGGAATATTTCAGGGAATAGCTGCTGATTTGGGCGGATGCCATTTTTTCTTGGAGCTGGGGTAAACCCAGACCGCGCGTGGCAACGGTGGTCACAACAGGAACTCCCAAAATTTCTTCGAGTTTTTTGGCATCGATTTTGATGCCATTTTTAGCCGCCTCATCACACATGTTGATCACAAAAACAAAGGGGATTTCCAGTTCCATCAATTGAAATGTCAACGGCAGGGCGCGGGAGAGATTTTTGGCATCGGCAACCTGAATGATAATCCCATTTTCTGCGAGCAGCAGATTGCGCGTGACTGCTTCATCTTCCGACATCGGAATCAGTGAATTGACGCCGGGGGTGTCGATCACTTCACAAGTCCGGTCCCCCAGTTTTGTCTCCCCTTTCGAAAGGGAAACGGTCGTTCCCGGGTAATTGGAAACCGTGGCATAAGCTCCGGTTAAAAATCCAAAGATCACACTCTTACCGACATTGGGATTGCCTACCAAAATGATCTTTTGTTGGGAATTCACTTTGTTAGCTAATACTAACAAGTGAAAGACATGTCAAACAGATTGTTTTTTACTATTCGATTTCTTTGACCTTTTTTCGGACGGCATTTTTTTAATGACCGCCTGATAGATCTCATTGGCTTTCGGCAATAGTTTTTTCAAGGCCTCGGCCCTAGCCCCACTGGAAGGGTGAGAGGCGAAAATACTTGTTTTGTCACTTTTCGATTCTTTTGCCGCCCTCTCCCAAAGATTGATGGCCGCTTGCGGATCGTATCCGGCCGCCGCCATATACATGATGCCGATCGCATCGGCTTCCGATTCATTCTTCCGGCTGTAATGAGGGAGATAGACATTCAATCCTTGATAATAAATCTGCTGGAACAGATCGGCCCCGCTCGCGGCTCCGGCTTGTGCAATTGCGGCCGCGGCGACATCGCCAACCAACTGGAATGTAGAAGCCCGCGAAATCATTTCAGTCACATGACGCGCGGTCGCATGGGAAATTTCATGTGCCAACACGGCGGCCATTTCGTCATCGTTTCCCTTTTGCACCAGACCTTTTCTCGCTTGGTAGAGACCGGTATAAACCATGATTTTCCCCCCCGGGGCGCACCATGCATTCACAACGTCAAGATCGGCCAGATGGACTTCATAAGGAAAATTGGGAATATGAGAAACCGCCGCGATGCGATTTACAATTTTTCGGATTTGGCGAAATGCATCGGGATCGGCTTCGTTGTCCATTTTTTTCCCTTTTCGGTCCAATTCTTTTAATTGCATCTTCATCACATTGTTGCCGATATCGATATCGGAACCGAGCGAATAAAAATTGTAACTCGATTTGCCGGTGACATAATCTTTTCCGCATCCGACAAGATTTATTGTCAAAGGGATGAGGAAAGCGATGAGAATGGAATAAAATCTCTTCATTATTATTTAAGCGCTTCTGTGATTATATTCAAAAAATAGGGACCTGTCCAATCGGCAGTCCCTGAAATGATTTTTAAAACAACCCCATCGCGTCCAATAATAAAAGTTTGGGGCAAAACAGTGATACCGTAATGATCGATGGCAACATGGTCTACATCGTATAAAACAGGAAAGGTGAATGGAACTTGGCGCTTGAAAAAACGGACGTTTTCTTTGCTATCTTCATTGACCGCAAGAATCAGGAGTCCCTCTTCTTTAAACCGTTGATACAATTTTTCGAAAGAGGGCATTTCGGCCAGACAAGGAGGGCAGGATGTCGCCCAAAAATTCAAGAGGACCACTTTTCCCAAAAAAGAATCTAAAGCGACAGGCTCATCGGCATCATCGGACAAAGTAAAACCGGGGGCTTTTTCACCGATTTGAACTGTTGTGGAAGGAGGGTAGAGCCTCAAAACCAAAAAGGTTCCGAGAGACAAAATGCCGACGGTGATGAGAAATCGCCGCATTATTTTTTCGATTTTTTTGCTTTGTCTTTCTTCGTTTTCGGCGCCGGCGGAGGTGTGTCGACATATTCGATCAACGCCATCGGGCTCAAATCGCCGGGCCTAAAATTCAGTTTCAAAATGCGGGTGTAGCCTCCGTTACGCAATGCAAAACGGGGGGCTAATTCCGCAAAGACCTTCGTCAGCGCGACACGATCATGAATCACACGGCGGGCCTGCCGTCGGGCGGCCAATGTCCCCTTCTTTCCCCATGTCACGACACGGTCCGCCATTTTTCTCAACTCTTTCGCCTTGGGCAATGTGGTTTGGATTCGCCCATGATGAATCAACGCAACAACCATATTGCGCAGCAACGCCTGTCGATGCGGTGACGTTCTTCCCAATTTACGATGACCGACTAAATGTCTCATAAACTATTCCACATCCTTCGGACGAAATTTTTCGGCATCTTTCGGATCGAAACCATCGATCTTCATGCCAAGGCTCAAACCCATTTCGGCCAAAATTTCCTTGATCTCATTGAGCGATTTACGACCAAAATTTTTGGTCTTCAGCATTTCCCCTTCCGATCTCTGAACCAATTCGCCCAAAAATTGGATATTGGCATTGGCCAGACAATTGGCGGAGCGAACGGATAATTCCAGCTCCTCAACACGACGGTAGAGATTCGCATTCAATCCGGGGCCGGTCTCCTGTGGCACAGATTCAATCACCTCTTCCTGAATGGCCGCTTCATCAAAATTAATGAAAATCTGGAGTTGTTCCTTCAAGATTTTCGCGGCAAAAGCCAAGGCATCATCCGGACGGACGGCACCATCACTCCAAATTTCGATGGTCAGTTTGTCAAAATCGGTCCGCTGCCCGACCCGGGCATTGGTCACATTGTAATTAACACGAGTAATCGGTGAAAAAATCGCATCGACCGGAATCACGCCGATTGCATCTTGTGGTGACTTGTTCTGCTCGGCAGGGACATAACCCTTTCCGAGACGGACGGTCAGATCAGCTTTGAGTTTTCCTTCTCCGCTCAATTGGGCAATGTGCAGATCGGGATTCAATAATTCGATATTGGCGGGGAGTTCCAAATCCGAGGCCTTGATCTCTTTGGCCCCTTTCGCATTAATACGAATCGTCTCCTCTTCCCCCTGCAACAGCTTGAGTCTCAGTTCTTTCAAGTTCAGGAGGATATCGGTCACATCCTCTTTGACGCCGGGAAGAGTTGAAAATTCGTGCAAAACACCGTCAAACTTGACCGAAGTAACGGCCGCCCCCTGCAACGAAGAGAGTAAAATTCTTCGGAGCGCATTTCCCAAAGTCAGCCCAAACCCTCTTTCGAGCGGCGAGGCGACAAATTTGCCATAAGTCAGGGTTAGTTCCTTTTCATCGAACGCAAGGGTCTTCGGCCGAATCAAATTACGCCAGTTACGATACATATTTTTTTGCCTCCTGTGAATGGAAACCATTCACATATAATTTATTTCGAATAAAGTTCCACAATGAGCTGCTCTTGAATCGGCAGGGTTAATTGTTCCCTGCGCGGCAGCGCAACCAGTTCACCCAAAAATTTTTCTTTGTCCAATTTGAGCCAGACCGACAAACCACGCCGTTCGGCGCCTTCCACGGCTTCAACAATGGCCGGCACTCTGCGGCTCTTCTCTTTGATTTCAACCCGGTCCCCCTGAGAGACAAGATACGAAGGGATGTTCACACAGGCTCCATTGACCAAAATATGTCCGTGTTTGACCATGCGACGTCCCTCTTCGCGCGAACGGGCAAAACCCAAACGGTAAATAATATTGTCGAGACGCGTTTCCAGAAGCAATAGCAGATTTTCACCGGTGATCCCTCTTTTTCTTTCCGCTTCCGCAAAAATCTTTCGGAATTGTTTTTCACGAATGCCGTAAAGGTGTTTGACTTTTTGTTTTTCACGCAATTGCAAACCATAATCAGAAAGTTTTTTTGAAGCCTGACCATGTTGGCCGGGGGCATAGGTGCGCCGTTCCACCGCACACTTGTCGGTGAAACAACGATCTCCCTTGAGGAATAATTTCAATCCCTCTCTTCGGCACAATCTGCAAACAGATGGATGTCCCATATCTTTGTTCTCCGCAAATCCTTCGGATTTGCTTCGCGCTCGGCAAAGTCGAGCTTGACTATACCCTTCTCTTTTTTGGCGGACGGCAGCCGTTATGCGGAATCGGGGTCACATCCCGAATGCCGGTAACTCGAATCCCCGTTTTTTGTAAAATACGGAGCGCCGAATCTCTTCCGGCGCCGGGCCCTTTGACATAGACCGTGACCGAGCGAACACCGTGGTCCATAGCTTTGCGGATCGCATCTTCAGCGGCAAGCTGTGCGGCAAACGGCGTCCCCTTGCGGGAACCTTTGAAACCCTTTGCCCCGCCGGAAGACCATGAAACCGTGTTCCCCTGAAGATCGGTCACGGTCACAATCGTGTTGTTGAAACTCGATTGGATATGAACGATTCCGACGGGAACATTTTTTCTCGTCTTCTTTTTTGCTTTCTTGACCGGCTTTACCGGCGCCTGTTCCTGTTTTTTCTGCTTTTCCTGTTTTTCTTCTGCCATTTCTTTTCTCCGTAATTCGTTGTTTTCGATTCACGATCCACTATCCACGCCTACCCGCCGGTAGTTTGGCGGGATCCATGCTATTTCGGTCCGGGGGCCTGTTTCTTCCCGGCGATCGCAATGCGCGCTCTCCCTTTACGGGTACGGGCATTCGTATGGGTTCTTTGTCCATGAACCGGCAAATTGCGAATATGTCTCAAACCTCGATAGGCTCCCAAATCTTTCAGACGCTTGATGTTGCCGCTGATTTCGCGGCGCAAATCCCCTTCCACTTTGTATTTTTGTTCGAGGATTTCGCGGATCTTGGCTGCTTGCGCCTCCGTTAGCGTTTCGGCACGTACGGTTGCATCAATCTTGGCCTCATCTAAAATATCTTTTGCCAAAGTTAAACCAACGCCGAAAATGGAACACAAACCGTATAAAATCGGTTTGCGCGCTGGAATGTCTACCCCTGCAATTCTTGGCATAAATTATCCCTGACGCTGTTTGTGTTTTGGGTTCTCACAGATCACCCGCACCACACCTTTGCGTTTGATGATTTTACATTTATCACAAATTTTTTTTACCGAAGCCCGTACCTTCATTTTATTTTCCTCTGAATGTAATGCGCCCTCTTGTCAAATCATAGGGAGAGAGCTCTACCGTAACGCGATCCCCCGGCAAAATCCGGATGAAGTGCATCCGCATTTTGCCGGAGACATGGGCCAAAACCTTGTGCCCATTATCCAATGTCACACGAAACATTGCATTGGGCAATGTTTCCAAAACTTTTCCTTCAACCTGTATCAGCTCCTCTTTCGCCATGTCACCATTTGCTCAAGATATCGGGACCTTTTTCCGTCAAGGCCACCGAATGTTCAAAATGCACCGATCCTTTTCTGTCTTTCGTCACCACCGTCCAGCCATCTCCCAAAACTTCGACTTCCCATCCCCCGGCATTGACCATCGGCTCCATCGCCAAAACCAAACCCGCTTTGAGTCGGATACCGGTCCCCTTTATTCCGAAATTAGGGAGCTGGGGGTCTTCATGTAATTCTTTGCCAATGCCGTGTCCCACAAAATCCCGAACCACCGAAAATCCGTTTGATTCGACAACGGTCTGAATTGCAACCGAAATATCAAAGAGGCGATTTCCAACTTGAGCTTCTTCAATCCCCCGATAGAGAGACTCCTCCCCTACTTTCAAAAGTTTTTTTGCTTCGTCGGAAACAATCCCTACCGAAAAAGACCATGCATGGTCTCCACAAAACCCCTCTTTCGAAACCCCGCAATCGATACTGACAATATCCCCCTCTTTCAATTTGCGCGGGCCCGGAATTCCGTGGACCACCTCTTCATTAACCGAAACGCAAAGTGCATGAGCGAAGCCGCGATATCCTTTGAACGCCGGTTTTCCACCTGCTTTCAAAATAGTCTCTTCGGCAACGCGATCGAGTTCTTGGGTCGTGATTCCGGGCTGAACAAGACCTTTTAAGGTTTTCATGACCAAAACCACAATTTGATTCGCCACTCTCAATTTTTCAATCTCGTCTGGCGATTTCAAACAGATCATTTTATCAAAGAACCGATATTTTTAAAAACCGTCTCCGGACTTTGGCTCCCATCTACCTTTTTCAAGAGCCCCTTTTTCCCATAAAAATGGAGGAGGGGCGCTGTCTCCTGAGAATAAACTTTTAAACGATGCCGAACGGTCTTTTCTTCATCATCCTTCCGTTGAACGACCTTCCCACCACAGGGGTCACAAACCCCCTCTTTTTTGGGGGGATGATAACGAGTGTGATAGGCCGACCCACAACTGCTACATTGGCGACGTCCGGAGATGCGCAAGACGGCTTCTTCTTCCGGCACATCCAACGCAAAAACCTGATCCAGCACCATCTCCCGTTGCACCATCCACTTTTCCAAACCTTCCGCTTGTCCTACCGTTCTCGGAAAACCGTCCAAAATAAAACCCTCTTTGCAATCCGGTTTGGCCATTCTCTCTTCCATCAACTCCAAAACAACTTTGTCGGGGACCAACGCCCCTTTTTCAAGATAGCTTTGTACTTTCAAACCCAATGGCGATTTATTTTGGACCGCCTTCCGAAACAGATCTCCTGTTGTAATTCGCGGTATTTTTAAATGAGCGGCCAGTTTTTCGGCTTGCGTCCCCTTACCAGCTCCCGGCGGCCCTATCAAGAGAATTCTCATAAAATTTTAGCTACTTACGTCCCCTGAACCGCCCCCCCCCTTTGGCACCCAAAAACCCTTCATAATGTCTCGACAAGAGATGCGATTCAATCTGCGAAAGCGTATCCATGGCCACACCGACCACAATCAATAAGGAGGTTCCACCAAATACCCTCGATAAGGTATACGGGATGCCAAAATGGTCCCCCATCAGGGTCGGCAAAATACAAACCGCGGCAATATAAAAAGCCCCTCCCAATGTGATGCGGCTTAAAATGGCATCCAAATAATCAGCGGTACTCTTTCCGGGCCGAATGCCGGGAATGTACCCCCCAAACTTTTTCAAATTTTCAGCCACATCGACCGGATTAAAAGCGACCGCCGTGTAGAAAAAGGTGAAGAAGACAATGAGCCCCAAATATAAATAGGTATGCACCCAGCCGGTGGTTAACGTATGGGCAATTTGCGCCATGATTTTGTTCTCGGCGCTAAATTGGGCAATGGTTGCCGGAAAAAGCAAAAGCGAGGAGGCAAAAATGGGGGGAATCACACCGGCTGAATTGACCTTCAGCGGAAGATGAGAGGCCTGTACACCCATGAGTTGGCGGCCCACCACCCTTTTGGCATATTGCACGGCAATACGCCGGCTGGCCCGTTCCATAAAAATAATAAAGGCGATCAAGATGGCGATGACACCCATCAAAGCCAAAAATCCGAAGAAATCGCCGAACTGATTTTTATTTTGCCACGCGTCGCGAAAACCGCCCGGAATACCGCTGATGATGCCGGTGAAAATAATCAGAGAAATTCCGTTGCCGATCCCCCTCTCGGTAATCATCTCGCCGAGCCACATCAAAAAACAGGTCCCGGCGGTCAGTGTCATCACCGTCGAGAGATAAAAGGCAAAGGCCGGAATGCCCGGCGTCACAAAACCCTGCTGTCTCAAACCGTAGCTGATGCCAAACCCCTGAATGAGACTCAAGAGGACCGTGCCGTAACGGGTATATTGGGAAATTTTGTGACGACCCGCATCTCCTTCTTTGGACAACCGTTCAATGGCCGGTACCGCAACCGTCAAGAGCTGAAAAATAATGGAAGCGCTGATGTAGGGCATAATGCCCAACGCAAACACCGAAAATTTTTCGAGAGCCCCACCGGAAAAAATCTTGAAAATTTCAAAGACCGTCCCCGACTTCAAAAAATTTTTTACCGCTTCGGCATTGACCCACGGGGTATGAATAAGAACACCGAGTCTCACAACGGCCAGCATCAAGACCGTAAAAACAATTCTTTTGCGCAACTCCGGAATCTTTGCAATATTCGCGACTTCCGCCATAGTTTATTCTGCTGATGTGCCAAGCACCAACTTGCATCCGGCTTTTTCGAGTTTTGCCTTGGCACTTTGTGAAAATTTGTCAGCCTTGATTGTCAACGCATGTTTTAATTCACCATTACCCAAAATTTTTAAACTTTCAGCCTTGTTGGGAACCCATCCCCTCTCCTTGGCGCTCTTCAAATCAAATTCTGTCCCCTTCGGCAGCAGGGCCAACTGCTGCAAATTAACAATGCCGACATTTTTCCGAAAAATATTGGTGAAGCCTCTCTTGGGAAGACGGCGCGCCATCGGCATCTGTCCCCCTTCGAAATTCACCTTGTGGTAACCGCCCGCACGGGCTTTCTGACCTTTGTGACCCCGCGTGGAGGTCCCCCCATGGCCGCTTGCATCACCGCGCCCCCGTCTTTTTCGGCTTTGGCGATAGGTCACCGGAGAGAGGGAATTCAGCAACGTTGTCGGCAACGGAGTCACCTTTTTTTCTTTTTTTTCTTTTTTTTCCTTCTTCATAATTTACTTTCCCTTTTCCCGAATCGAAACAAGGTGCTTCACTTTTTTGATCATCCCGCGCACGCAAGGGGTGTCTTTCAACGTGCGACATTGATAGAGTTTGCGCAAACCGAGGCCGCGCACCGTAGCCCGCTGATCTTCCGGGCAACCTATCGGAGAATGGACCAATTGAATTTCCAAATTAGTTGACATCGACTCCTCTCAAACGCTTCACCATTTCAACTGATTTCAATTGTTTTAGGGCATCGATGGTCGCCTTCACCACATTGTGAGGGTTGCTCGTCCCGATTGATTTTGTCAAAATATTCTGGACACCGGCCGCCTCCACCACGGCACGAACGCCGCCGCCCGCAATCACACCGGTACCGGCATTGGCCGGCTTCAGTAGGACAAGACCGGCGCCATAATGGCCTATGACTTCGTGCGGGATGGTCCCCCCGATTACTTGAACTTTGGTCATCGCCTTTTTCGCCTTTTCTCCCCCTTTGCGAATGGCCTCCGGCACTTCAGCGGCCTTGCCAAGCCCCACACCGACACGGCCATTCCCATCGCCGATAACAACGAGGGCTGAAAAACGAAAACGCCGGCCGCCTTTGACCACCTTGGCCACACGGCTGATATGGATTACGCGCTCAATCAAATTGGAAGAGGACTCGTCCCGTCTCTTGAAATCCCGACGAGGGCCTCTCCCCTTTCTGGGACCGGCGCCCTGCTCTTTCTTTTCTGTTTCCGTTTTTGTCCGCACTGGTTCGCTCATTTTATAACGTGCCTCCTTAAAATTTTAATCCGGCTTCTCTGGCCGCCTCGGCCAACGCCTTCAATTGTCCTTTGTAACGAAAACCGCCCCGATCAAAAACAACGGTTTGTATCCCTTTTTCGATCGCTTTTTTGGCAATCTGTTTGCCGATCTCTTTTGCCCCGTCGAGCGTTGCCTGGACCTTCCCTTTCAATGTTTTTTCCAGCGTCGAAGAGCTGACCAACGTTTGCCCAACCGAATCGTCGATCAACTGGACATAGAGATGTTTCGCGCTCTTGAATACAGAAAGTCTCGGGCGTTCTTTAGTGCCGGTTAAGGTTTTGCGGATGCGGTCTTTACGCCACATCCGGCCTAATTCTCTTTTTCCAACTTTTTTGCTGACTTTATTCATCCTCTTCCTCCGCATCCGCTAAACACCGGCGGATGCTTCGCACCCCGGCAAAGCCGGGTCTTGGCTTTATCCACCTGCCGCACCCGCCGCGGCCTTTCCGACTTTTTTCTTCACGACTTCATTCAAATAACGGATCCCTTTTCCCTGATACGGTTCGGGCGGTTTTAAACCCCGAATTTCGGAAGCCGTCTGACCCACGAGCTGGCGGCTACAACCCTGAATATGCAAACGAGTCTGATTGGTCACCTGAATCTGAATCCCTTCGGGAATCGGATACAAAACTGCATGCGAAAAACCTAAGGAGAGTTGAAGATTTTTTCCTTTCAACTCGGCACGATACCCGACCCCTTGAATATCGAGCTCTTTCACAAACGGCGTCGTAACACCCTGAACCATATTTTGAACCATATTACGGGCCATCCCGTGTTGTGATTTTGAAAAGCGATCTTCCGCACCGCGGGTCAGAACAATTTTTTCTTTTTCAATGACCGCCTTCACCAGTTTGGGAAGGGAAAAAGAGAGGGTCCCCTTGGGCCCTTTGACTGTAACCACATTATTCTGCAATGTGGCCTGAACACCCTGCGGCACGACGACCGGTTTTCTTCCGACACGCGACATAAATTACCAAGCCTCCACTAAAACTTCCCCGCCGATCTTTTCTTTGCGGGCGATCGTATCACTCATAACACCTTTAGAAGTGCTCACAACACGCACCCCCAAACCACTCCGAAACGGTTTTAAATTTTCAGAACCGAAATAAACCCGACGCCCCGGCCTGCTGACCTTGCGCAAAACCGAGATGGTCGATTTTCCTTCATCGGTATATTTGAGACCGATCACAAGAGACTTCTTTATTTTTTCGCCAACCACTTCATAACCAAAAAGGAGTCCCTCTTGTTTCAAAACTTTCAACACGGCCTCTTTCAACATAGAATGAGGGATAGTCACTTGCGGGTGATGTACCAAAATAGCATTGCGTATTCGGGTCAGCATGTCTGATATCGGATCTGTTAACATAATACTCCTTTTGAGCCTTTCGAAATTACCAACTCGATTTCACAACACCCGGAAGCTCTCCGTTGAGCGCCATCTTTCTGAAGCAGAGACGGCACATCCCGAAGCGCCTGAAAAAAGCGCGAGGTCTGCCGCACAACGGACAACGGTTGTAGGCGCGAACCTTGAATTTCGGCTTCCGTGTTGCTTTAACCATCAAACTTGTTTTTGCCATATTTTTTACTCTCTAAACGGCATCCCGAGCCCCTTCAGCAGGGCCAAGGCCTCTTCATTCGTCTTTGCCGTTGTTACAAAAGTGATATTCATTCCCATCGGACGCTCCACTTTTTCATACTGAATTTCCGAAAAAATAATGTGTTCGTTAAGTCCCAAGGTATAATTGCCGTGGCCGTCAAAGGCCTTGCGGGAAACCCCTTTGAAATCCCGGACTCTTGGAAGCGCGATATTCACAAGCCGGTTGAAAAATTCATACATCTTCATACGCCTCAGTGTCGTGCAGCAACCGATCGGCTGTCCCTGACGCAATTTGAAATTCGAAATCGACTTCTTGGCCTTTGTGATGAGCGGACGCTGACCGGCAATCTGTGCTAAATCGATTGCCGCCTTGTCGAGCAACTTCTTGTCCGAGGTCGCCTCTTTGATACAGGTGTTGATGACGATCTTTTCGAGATTGGGACATTCCATGACGTTTTTGTATTTGAAGGCCTCCATCAATTTCGGAAGACATTCTTCACGATACTTTTTCAACACAACGCTATGGAAAGCCGCAGATTCCTTTTTCTCTTTTTTCTCTTTTTTCGGCTTGGCAACTTTTGTTGTTTTCGAGGCACTCATTATTTTTTACCTTCTAATTTTTCTTTGCAAAAGGCGCAGACGCGCACTTTTTCATTTTCCTTTAAAACTTGGGTCGCCACACGAACCCCCTTTTTGCATTTAGGGCAGTACGGCATAACCGCGGCTATTGCAATGGGAGCCTCTTTTTCAATAATCCCCCCCTGCTTTGTTTTCTGGTTCGGCTTCAAATGGCGCTTGACCAGATTCAATTTTTCAACCAGCACACGATCCTCTTGGAGAAGGACTTCCAAAACCTTCCCCATTTTTCCCCGCTCACGGCCCGAGGTCACCTGAACCGTATCCCCTTTTCTAATTCTAGCCAGACCCATTACAAAACCTCCGGAGCCAAAGAGATAATTTTTGTAAATTTCTTGGCCCTCAATTCACGAGCAACCGGCCCGAAAATGCGGGTACCGACCGGCTCCCCCTGTTCGTTAATTAAAACCGCCGAATTTTCATCAAATTTGATGTACGTCCCATCCACACGGCGGGTCTCTTTTTTAACCCGGACGATCACCGCCTTTTTGACATCCCCCTTTTTTACTTTTGCATCCGGGGAGGCCTCTCTGATGGAGACAACGATCACGTCTCCCAAACCGGCGTAACGACGCTTTGTTCCGCCGAGCACTTTGATACACATAACGCGTCTGGCGCCGGAATTGTCTGCTACATCCAAAACGGTTCTCATCTGAATCATAAAACCCGCTACCCCTTCAAGGCAATCTCTTTGCCCAAACCCTTTTTCAAAATTCCAACCACTTTCCAAGTTTTACGACGGCTTAACGGTTTCGTCTCACAAATAGTAACAACGTCCCCAATGTCACATTCCTCTTTTTCATCGTGCGCAAGAAATTTTTTGCGACGGCTGATATATTTCTTGAATGTCGGCTCCAACATCCGGCGTTCCACTTGAACGACGACGGTTTTATCCATGGCATCACTCACGACGACACCGATTTTTGATTTAATTGTCTTTTTCTGTTTTTCCATCTTTATTCACCTTTTTTGGTTTTGCCTGTTTTTATTTTTGGCTTCTCTTTTTTTGTTGTGGCGACCTTTTTTGCAACAACGGGGGTCTCAACAGGCGTTGTCACATTCAAATGTAATGTCTTTTCTCTCGCAATCGTCATGATCCGTGCGATGTCGCGCCGGGTATTTTTGAGACCGGTCGTTTTTGTCAATTGTCCCATGCCGTGCTGTAACCGAAAGGCAAAAAGCTCTCCTTTTTTTTCCAAAAGACTCTTTTCCAATTCTTTTTCTCCTTTGGCACGAATCTCACTGGGCTTCACGATAACCCTCCTCGCGCATCACAATTTTTGTCCGAAGCGGCATTTTGTGCGCCGCCAAATTCAGGGCCTCGATGGCCAACTCTTTCGGCACCCCTTCCATTTCATAAAGAATCCGGCCGCGCTGGATACAAGCGACATATTCTTCAGGGGAACCTTTTCCTTTTCCCATGCGGACTTCGAGCGGCTTTTTTGTAATCGGCTTGTCCGGGAAAATGCGAACGAAAAGTTTACCGCCCCTCTTGACATGCCGCGAGATCGCCATTCTAGCCGCCTCAATCTGTTTCGAGGTGATCCAACCATGCTCCAGCGATTGCAGACCGAAGTCGCCAAAAGCCAGATTGATGCCGCGGCTGGCCATGCCGCGAACACGGCCCTTTTGCATTTTTCTAAATTTTGTTTTTCCGGGCTGTAACATATTATTTAACTCGGCAACACATCTCCTTTATAAACCCACGCCTTCACACCGATAATACCGTAAGTGGTTTTCGCCTCGGCCAAACCGTAATCGATATCGGCACGTAATGTGTGGAGCGGAACGCGTCCCTCGCGATACCATTCGGTCCGGGCCAGTTCGGCGCCGGCCAATCTTCCGGCACACTGAATTTTGATTCCCAAGGCGCCATGTTTGAGCGCCGACTGCACCGCCTTCTTCATCGCACGCCGAAAAGCGACACGACGTTCCAATTGCATCGCCACATTTTCAGCCACCAGTTGGGCATCGAGCTCCGCGCGACGGACCTCTTTAATGTTGATCTCCACCGCATCTTTGGTCAGCCGGGCCACATCCAATTTCAGACTTTCAATACCGGCCCCTTTTTTGCCGATAATCAAACCGGGTCTTGCCGTAAAAATATTGACCGTGATCCGGTCTGAGGCCCTTTCGATTTCGATACAAGAAACTCCCGCGTGATATAATTTTTCCTTCAAATATTCCCGAATTTTTTTATCTTCATGGGCCAGTTTGGCATATTGCTGCCTGCTGGCGTACCATTTGGAATCCGCCGTTCTGCTAATTCCCAACCGAAAACCCTTTGGATGTGTCTTTTGACCCATTTCGTACGCTGGTACGCTCGTACACTAGTACGCTCGCACCATCTCCTTATTTTATTTTTCTCCCAATACCAATGTAATGTGACTTGTTCTTTTTAAAATTTGTGTTGCCGAACCTTTCGCCCGCGGAAGCCAGCGTTTCATGACCGGCCCGGCGCCCACCCTCAATTCTTTTACCACCAGTTTATCAATATCGATCCCTTTTTCCTGACTCGCATTCACAACGGCCGATTTCAACAATTTCGACAACGGTTTGGCCGCCCTCCGTTTGCAAAACTGGAGGTAATCGAGGGCCTTTGCCACCGCAACGCCGCGAATGGCCTTTGCCACCGGCTGGATTTTACGCGGCGACATTCTCAAATGTCTCAATGTGGCTTCTCGTGACATAAGCTTCTATTTGCCCCCTGTGGCGACTGCCGCCGGAGCCGCCGGAGCGGCAGCGGCTGCTGGAGTCGGGGCGCCCGATGCAGCCCCCTCTTCTTTTTTCTTAATGCCGCTGTGTCCTTTGAACGTTCTTGTCGGAACAAACTCACCCAATTTGTGTCCCACCATCGACTCGGTCACGTAGACCGGAACGAATTTTCTCCCGTTATGAACGGCAAAAGTAAAGCCGATCATGTCCGGAGTAAGGGTTGAACGCCGCGACCAAGTTTTAATCACCGGTTTGTTTTTCACACCGGCCGATTTTTGAACTTTTTTAAGCAGATGTTCGTCAACGAACGGCCCTTTTTTAAGTGAACGTGGCATATTATTTCCTTCTATCTTTCAAAATATATTTTTCCGTCCTTCGGTTACGGCGCGTCTTCTTCCCCTTGGTCGGGAAACCCCACGGGGTCACCGGATGTCTCCCCCCTTTGGTGCGTCCTTCACCGCCACCATGCGGATGATCCACCGGATTCATCGCGGTTCCACGAACATGAGGACGCCATCCCATGTGGCGTACACGCCCGGCTTTCCCCCAAACAATATTTTCATGATCGGTGTTCCCCACCTGACCGATCGTCGCCCTACAGGCCATCAAAATTTTTCGGATCTCGCCGGAAGGAAGCCGGACAATCGCATACGGACTCTCTTTGCCAACCAGTTGCGCCACCATTCCCGCCGAGCGAACGAGTTTGCCGCCCGCTCCCGGTTTCAATTCGATATTATGAATCTCAGAACCGACCGGCACATTCGCCAAGGACATACAGTTTCCCGGATTGATATCGGCATTTTCCGCCGTCAGGACCGTTGCCCCCACCTTCAAACCGATCGGGGCCAAAATATAGCGTTTTTCCCCATCGGCATATTGAATCAAAGCAATATTGGCGCTTCTGTTCGGATCGTATTCAATCGCCACCACTTTTCCGGCCACGTCGACCTTGTCTCTTTTGAAATCGATGATCCGATAGAGACGCTTGAGCGGCCCCCGAAAACGGGAGGTGACGCGTCCGGTATTGTTTCTCCCGCCGGTTGAATAGCGACGCTCCACCAACGATTTTTCAGGATCCTTTTTGGTGATCTCTTTAAAGTCGAGGATCGTCATCTGACGAACACCCGGAGACGTTGGATTAAACGATTTCATTGCCATATTTACGCACCCTCAAACATTTTGATGGTCTGTTTTTCAGCCAATTTTACAAAAGCCTTTTTGGTATCGGCTGTTTGTGCCATGTGCCGGCCGACTTTTTTAAGTTTGCCCGGCAAAACAGCCGTACGGACATCGATCACTTTCACTTTGAAAAGGGCCTGCACCGCATCGCGAATCATCGACTTGGAGGCTTCCTTGTGAACCACGAAAAAATATTCGTTGTTCTTTTCTTTCTGCTTGGCCGCCTTTTCGGTAATCAAAGGCCGTACAATAATATCTTCAAATCTCATGTTACGCTAACCTCTTTTCCAATTTTTCGATCGCCTTTTCGGTCACCACAATTTTTTCGTGCGCCAGAATATCCAAAGCATTCAAGTTGTCCGCTGTCGTCAACGTCACATAGGGAATGTTGCGAATCGATTTCAGCAAAATCTCCTGATAATTGTCGGTCACCAATAACGCCTTCTGCACACCCCATTTGTTCAACTGCACGACCATCACTTTTGTTTTGATCTCTTTTGCCGGAAAATGATCGACCACCAAAAGATTCCCCTCTTTTTTACGCAGAGTGAGCGCCGTTTTTAATGCCTCTTTCTTCATATTTTGCGGCAGAGTCACATACCAATTTCTTGGCCTCGGCGGAAAAGCGCTGCCGCCGCCGACGAAAATACCGGCCTTGTAGGAACCGTGCCGCGCATTCCCGGTCCCCTTTTGCCGATACATTTTTTTGGTCGTCAAAGAAATTTCACCTCGGTCTTTTGCCTTGGCCGTCCCCTGTCTTTTGTTGGCCAAATAGACTAGAGTGCAGTCAAAAAGAAGCTGACGGCGCATCGGCGCCGCAAAGATCTCTTTTTTTAATTCGATCTTTTTCAATTCCTTGTTGTCTCCACTCAAAATGGGTTGCGTTAACATATTTTACCCTTGCGGCGCCCCCTCTGATGTTGCCCCTTCCGCTTTTGTCTCTTCCTTTTTGAAACGGGTCGCAAAATCAGCCTCACGATTAAAAATCACGACAAGCCCTTCCCTCGTCCCCGGTACGGCGCCGCTCAAAAGAAGAATATTTTCTTCCGGCTTCACTCCCACCACGGTTAAATTGCGGGTCATGACTTTATCGGAACCCATTCGGCCGGGCATCCCCATATTTTTCAGAACGCGGGCCGGCCACGTTCTCATGCCGATCGAACCGGGTCTCCGGTGAAAACCGGAACCGTGTCCATCCGGACCGCCATGTTTTCCCTCTTTTTTCATGACCCCCTGAAAGCCTCTCCCTTTTGTAATACCTTGAACATCGATCCGGTCTCCCATTTTAAAAGCGGCCACCGTAAGCGACTGCCCCTCTTCAAACGCCGAATCATTTCCCACCCGAAATTCTTTGAGATGTTTCACCGGTTCGATCTTTTTCTTTCCAAAATGACCCTTCAAGGGTTTGGTTACACGTTGTATTTTTTGTTTTTTAAAACCAAGCTGAATCGCATCATAGCCATCCGTCTTGGTCGTTTTCTTTTGGACAACAACACAAGGGCCCGCCTCGACAACGGTGACCGGAATGGCGGCGCCCTTTTCATCGAAGATTTGTGTCATGCCCAATTTTTTCCCTAGTAAACCGAGGCTCATTTTTCCCTCATCAAAGCATCTTAATTTCAACTTCAACACCGACCGACAGATCGAGCCGCATCAAGGCATCGACGGTCTGCTGTGTCGGGTCCAAAATATCCAGCAATCTTTTGTGCGTTCTGATTTCAAATTGTTCCTGCGATCTTTTATCCACATGCGGCGATCTTAAAACACTGTAACGTTCAATGCGTGTCGGCAAAGGGATGGGGCCAGCCACTCTGGCGCCGGTCCGTCTGGCGGTATCGACAATCGCCAAGGCCGATTGATCCAAAAGGCGATGATCAAACGCTTTCAAACGGATCCGAATTTTTTGTCCCTCATACTGTGGCATAAATTTTCCTATTCAAGAATTTCCGTCACCACACCGGCGCCGACGGTGCGGCCCCCTTCGCGAATTGCAAAGCGCAGTTCCTTCTCCATCGCGATCGGTGTGATCAATTCCACCGTCATCGATACATTGTCCCCGGGCATCACCATCTCCACCTTCTCCGGCAACTCACATACCCCAGTCACATCCGTCGTCCGAAAATAAAATTGCGGACGATATCCCTTGAAAAACGGCGTGTGCCGCCCACCTTCCTCCTTCGTCAATATATACACTTCGCATTTGAATTTCTTATGAGGCGTAATCGACCCAGGCTTCGACAATACCATCCCTCTCTCCACTTCCTCCTTCTTCGTCCCTCTCAATAAACACCCTACATTGTCTCCCGCCAATCCCTCATCCAATAGCTTCCGGAACATCTCCACTCCCGTCACCACCGTCTTCTGTGTCGGCTTCAAGCCCACTATCTCTATCTCTTCCCCTACTTTTACCTTCCCTCTCTCTACCCTTCCCGTTACCACAGTCCCACGTCCCGAAATGCTAAACACATCTTCCACAGGCATCAAAAATGGCTTCTCGATCGGACGCTGTGGAGTCGGTATGTAACTGTCGACCGCATCCAATAACTTCTGGATCGCTCCGTACCCTAATTCCCCGGCATCTCCCTCTACCGCCTTCAATGCAGATCCTTTCACAATCGGAATATCGTCCCCGGGAAATTCGTACTTCGTCAATAGCTCTCTCACTTCCAGCTCTACAAGATCGAGAAGTTCTTTGTCATCCACCATATCCACTTTATTCATAAAAACCACTACGTAGGGAACGCCCACCTGTCTCGCCAACAATATATGCTCCCTCGTCTGAGGCATCGGACCATCCGCGGCGGATACAACAAGGATGGCACCATCCATCTGCGCCGCTCCCGTGATCATGTTCTTTACATAATCGGCATGGCCCGGACAATCGACGTGGGCATAATGTCTCTTCTCGGTCTCATATTCCACGTGCGCCGTCGCAATCGTAATCCCGCGCTCCCTCTCCTCCGGCGCCTTGTCTATCTGATCATACGCCACAAATTGCGCCATGTTCTTTGTCGATAAATACTTCGTGATCGCCGCCGTCAATGTCGTCTTCCCATGATCCACGTGCCCAATCGTCCCTACGTTCACGTGCGGCTTCTTCCTCTCAAATTTCGCCTTGCCCATAATTTAGCCTCCCTGTGATTTTTTAATTACTTCTTCGGCGACGTTTCTCGGCGCCGGTTCATAATGTGAAAATTGCATGGTGTAATTCGCACGCCCCTGAGTAATGGAACGGAGGTCCGTAGCATAGCCGAACATATTTGCAAGCGGAACCGTTGCCCCAATGACTTGAGAACCGTGCCGTACTTCACTTCGATTAATGCGGCCGCGGCGAGAATTTAAATCTCCCGTCACAACACCGACAAAATCTTCGGGGACAACCACTTCGACATCCATGATCGGTTCTAAAAGAACCGGCCCCGCTTTTTTGGCCCCCTCTTTTAAAGCCATGGAACCTGCAATTTTGAAGGCCATTTCAGAGGAATCGACATCGTGATAAGAGCCATCAAACAAAGCGGCTCTCACATCGACCAACGGATAACCGGCCATCACACCGCGCTCCAAAGCCTCTTCAATTCCCTTGCGAACCGGTTGGATAAATTCTCTGGGAACGGAACCGCCGACAACGTCATCGACAAATTCAAAACCTTTTCCTCTTTCAAGCGGTTCCAGCCGAAGCCAGACATGGCCATATTGTCCACGACCGCCGGTCTGGCGAATATATTTCCCCTCGACTTCAACCTGTCTGGTGATCGTTTCTTTGTAGGCCACTTGCGGTTTGCCGACACTGGCCGCCACTTTAAATTCACGGAGCAAACGATCGACAATAATTTCCAAATGCAACTCCCCCATTCCGGAAAGCACCGTCTGGCCGGTCTCTTGATCGACACGGACCCTAAAGGAGGGATCTTCCAGAGCCAATTTCTGAAGCGACGCACCCAATTTTTCTTCATCCGCTTTCGATTTGGGTTCAATCGCAACAGAAATAACCGGATCCGGAAAAACCATCGATTCCAAAATGATCGGATCTTCTTCGGAAGTGAGCGTGTCTCCTGTGCTGGTGTATTTCAAACCAACCGCGGCAGCGATATCACCGGCCGATACCTCTTTAATCTCTTCGCGTTTATTGGCATGCATCCGGAGCAAGCGGCCGATCCGTTCCCGTTTCCCTTTGGTAGCGTTATAGACATAAGAACCGGCGCTCAATTTTCCCGAGTAGACACGGAAGAAAGTGAGCTGACCGACATAGGGATCATTCATGATTTTGAAACCGAGTGCGGCAAAGGGCCCGTTCGGATCGGCAGTCCTTATCAATTTTTGTTCCGGATTATCGGCGGAGATCCCTTCGACCGGAGGGAGATCCAATGGAGAAGGGAGAAGCTCGATAACGGTATCGAGCACCTCTTGCACCCCTTTGTTTTTGAAAGCGGCCCCGCACAAAACGGGAGTAATACGCATCGATAGTGTTGCCTGTCTTGCGGCGTTTTTGAATTCTTCGGTGGTCAATTCCTGTCCTTCTAAGTATTTATGAAGAAGGGCATCATCTCCCTCGACGACGGCTTCGATCAATTTTTCACGATATTGTTTTGCCTTTTCAAGAGTGTCTGCGGGAATATCACCCACGGTTACTTTGGAACCCATGCTCGATGCATCATAGCGATGGGCTTTCATCGTCCACAAATCGATAATCCCCTCAAATTTGTCTTCGGCGCCGATCGGAAGCTGAAATGGAATGGCATTGGCTTTGAGGCGATCGTGCATCATATCGACGCACATGTAAAAATCGGCTCCGACACGATCCATTTTATTCACAAAAGCGATTCGGGGAACCTGATAGCGATTGGCTTGGCGCCAAACGGTTTCGGATTGGGGCTCCACACCCGCCACGGAATCGAAAACACCAATCGCACCATCCAACACCCGCAAACTTCTTTCGACTTCGATCGTAAAATCGACGTGACCGGGTGTATCAATAATATTGATCCGGGTCCCTTTCCAAAAACAGGTGGTCGCCGCGGCGGTGATCGTAATGCCCCGTTCCTGTTCCTGCTCCATCCAGTCCATCACCGCGGTTCCTTCATGCACTTCACCTATTTTGTAAGTGATGCCGGTATAAAAAAGAATCCGTTCGGTGCAGGTCGTCTTGCCCGCATCAATGTGGGCAATGATCCCGATATTTCTCGTATTTCTTAAATTTTCTAATGCCTCAGCCATCATCATTTCCTTTTCAAAGAGCGTTCCCTATTTAAATTACCATTTATAATGTGCAAAAGCTCGGTTTGCCTCCGCCATCTTGTGTGTTTCCTCTCTTTTTTTGATGGCATTCCCCTTGTTTTCCAAAGCATCTAAAATTTCACCGGCCAACTTTGATTGCATATCTTTTTCGCCGCGGGAGCGAGAGGCTTCCAAAAGCCATCGAAGCCCAAGAGAAAGTCTTCTCTCCGGTCTCACCTCAGCCGGGACCTGATAGTTGGCCCCCCCGACGCGACGGGAACGGACTTCCATGGCCGGCTTGATATTTTCCAAAGCCTTTTTGAACAGATCCAAAGGCTCCTGCCCTTTTTTTGATTTGACCAAATCAAAAGCATCATAAACGATGGAGGCCGCCTTTGCCTTTTTCCCTTCCCACATCACTTTATTAATCAGCTTGGCCACAAGCCTGTCGTGATATTTAAGGTCTGATTCAATATTTCTTTTAAAAGCCACTCGTTTTTTTCTCGGCATATTTTTTCGTGGGTCGTGAATCGTATTTCGTGGATCGTTTTTTTCGATTCACGAATCACGAATCACGATTCACGCTCATTTCGGTTTCTTTGCCCCGTATTTGGAGCGACTCTGTTTTCTATTTTCAACACCCAAGGTATCCAACGCACCGCGAACAATGTGATAACGGACACCGGGCAAATCTTTAACACGCCCCCCGCGAATCAAAACAACCGAGTGTTCCTGCAAATTGTGTCCTTCACCCGGAATGTAACCGGTCACTTCAAATGCATTGGTCAAACGAACTCTCGCCACTTTGCGCAAAGCCGAATTCGGTTTCTTCGGCGTTGTCGTGTAGACGCGCGTGCAAACGCCCCGCTTTTGCGGTGAAGACATCAAGGCCGGCGCCGTCGTTCTCGATTTTACTTTTTGCCGGCCCAAGCGAACCAGCTGATTAATTGTCGGCATAGCAAAATTATCTTTAATTACAAATAGTTAGAGCCCACCTTTTTTAGTGGGGCAAAAAGTGGAGGGAACCTAACAAAAAGGCCTTTTGGAGTCAAGGATTTAAGCCCTTATTCTCGAAAGCCACACCTCCTTCCCTCACACTTTTGTGGTATTTTAACTTTTTTCTAATACATCGTTGAGTTAAAAACCATAAGTATTCCTAACATTTGATCCGCACCTGCGGTACGTCTCAAATGTTGAAATACTATATATCACTTTATTCATCTGCTACTTGAACTCAAATTAATTAAGTAGCGAAATCTTAAACCTTATCCTGCAAGACTATGGGTTACATCCATCTCTTCATGTTCTGCGGCAACAACCTCTGCCGCCTCTTCCACTTCAATAGGCACATCTTTGTAACGATGCAAACCGGTACCCGCCGGAATGGGGCGACCCATAATCACATTCTCTTTTAGACCTCTCAAATTATCGACACGCCCTGAAATCGCCGCTTCCGTTAGAACTTTTGTGGTTTCTTGGAAAGAGGCCGCCGATACAAAACTGTCTGTTGACAAAGAGGCCTTGGTAATACCGAGCAAGAGAGGTTCTGCCGTTGCAGGAGTACCCCCTTTGGTACGGATTTTTTCATTCACTTCTGCAAATTCCCATTTTTCGACATGTTCTTCAGCCAACCATTCGCTATCGCCGGGATCCATAATTTTGACCCGTTTCAACATCTGGCGGACAATTACTTCAATATGTTTGTCATTGAGCTTCACACCTTGCAAACGATAGACCTCCTGAATTTCATCGACCAGATATTTGGCCAATGCCTTTTCACCGAGCACTTTTAAAATATCGTGCGGGTTGCTGGAGCCATCCATCAACGCCTCGCCGGCACGCACATAATCCCCTTCGTGCACCGAAATATGTTTTCCTTTCGGGATCAGATATTCCATCGGTTCGCCCACATCGGGAGTAACAAGGACTTTTCGTTTTCCTTTGGTATCTTTTCCAAAAGAAACCTTTCCGTCAATTTCGCTGATCACGGCATACTCCTTAGGCCGCCTCGCCTCAAAAAGTTCGGCAACACGCGGGAGACCACCGGTGATATCTTTTGTTTTCGTTGTTTCGCGAGGCATCTTCGCAACCACATCTCCCGCTTTCAATTCTTCTCCGTCGGTCACCATGATAATCGCGCCGACCGGAAGCAGATATCTCGCTTCGGTTTTGCTGTCGGGCAATTTTGCGGTCTCGCCCGACGCATTTTTAATGGTGATGCGAGGACGGTAATCGATTTTTTTCGGGGTGGTCACCACTTTTGTCGCAAGTCCGGTCACCTCATCGACCTGTTCTTTGAGGGAAATCCCTTCGGTCAAATCGGCATAACGAACCTGACCGGCCACTTCGGTCAAAATCGGTGTCGCATACGGATCCCATTCGGCCATGAGCGTTCCCGGTTTTACTTTTTCGCCCGATTTGACTTTGAGGACGGCGCCATACGTCAAACGATACCGTTCCCGTTCTCTGTCTGCATCATCGGCAATGGCCACTTCGGCGTTCCGATTCATCACAATCCATTTTCCCTCTTTATTAACGACTGTTTTTTCATTGTGGAATTTGATGGTTCCCTGATGGCGGCATTCCAGTGTCGATTGTTCCACACGACGGGAAGCCGTTCCGCCGATATGGAAGGTTCTCATGGTCAACTGAGTTCCGGGTTCCCCGATCGCCTGCGCCGCAATCACGCCGGCCGCTTCACCAATCGAGACGAGGTGTCCTCTGGCCAAATCACGGCCATAGCATTTGATACAAATTCCTTGACGGCAACGGCAAGTCAGCACCGAACGGATACGGACCTTTTCAACACCGGCATCTTCAATTTTTTGTACACCCTCTTCGGTGACCTCTTCACCGGCGCCCACGAGCACTTCGCCGCTGAAAGGATCGGCGGCATCGTCCAAAATCACACGTCCCAAGATGCGATCACCCAAACCTTCAATCACCTCACCCCCTTCAACGAGGGCCTCCATGTCGATTCCATCCAGTGTGCCGCAATCGACCTCGCCAATCACGCTGTCTTGAGCCACATCGACCAGACGACGTGTGAGATAACCGGAGTTGGCGGTTTTCAATGCGGTGTCGGCCAAACCTTTCCGGGCACCGTGGGTCGAAATAAAGTATTGCAACACATTTAAACCTTCGCGGAAATTAGCGGTAATAGGGGTTTCAATAATTTCGCCCGACGGCTTGGCCATCAAACCGCGCATGCCAGCCAACTGGCGCATCTGCTGTGCCGAACCTCTGGCCCCTGAATCGGCCATGATGAAAATCGGATTAAACGAGAGCTGTTCCCTCTTTTCCCCTTTTTCAGAAAGGGCTGTCTCCCGTTGCAAACCCTCCATCATCGCACCCGCAATCGATTCGGTGGTTTGCGCCCAAATATCGACAACTTTATTATATTTTTCACCTGAAGTAATAAGCCCCTCCGTATATTGCTCCTCCACATCACGCACCTCTTTATAAGCCGATTCCAACAATTCTTTTTTGGCGGGCGGAATGGCCATATCATCGATACAGATGGAAATGCCGGCCTTTGAGGAATACACAAATCCGAGACGGCGTAAATTATCCGCTAACAAAACGGTTTCTTTGTCGCGGCAAAGACGATAGCAAAGGTCGATCAATTCTGCGATCGCCTTTTTATCCATCACGCGGTTGATCATTTCAAATTCAATGGCCGGGGGAACCACCTCGGAAAGAAGAACGCGGCCGACGGTTGTTTCGACCCTTTTGCCGTTCAGACGGCACTGAATTTTGGCCTGCAGATCGACTTCGCCCGCATCATAGGCAATGCGCACTTCATTGAGCGACGAAAAGATTTTTCCTTCCCCTTTCGCAAACGCCCGTTCGCGCGTCAAATAGTAGAGGCCCAAAACCATGTCTTGCGTCGGAACGATAATCGGCTTGCCGCTGGCGGGAGATAAAATATTGTTCGTTGACATCATCAAAACGCGGGCTTCCACCTGTGCCTCAATCGAAAGAGGAACGTGAACGGCCATCTGGTCGCCGTCGAAGTCAGCGTTGAATGCGGTGCAAACAAGGGGGTGAAGCTGAATGGCCTTGCCTTCAATGAGAACCGGTTCAAAAGCCTGAATACCGAGACGGTGCAATGTCGGCGCGCGGTTGAGCAACACCGGATGTTCTTTAATCACCTCATCCAAAGAATCCCAAACTTCCGGCAGCTCCGCTTCCACAAGACGTTTGGCGCTTTTGATGGTCGAGGCGAGACCCTTTTCTTCCAATTTCTGATAAACAAACGGTTTGAACATTTCCAAGGCCATTGTTTTGGGGAGACCGCATTGATGCAATTTCAATTCGGGACCGACCACAATCACGGAACGGCCTGAGTAATCGACACGCTTTCCCAAAAGATTTTGGCGGAAACGACCCTGTTTCCCTTTGAGCATGTCGGAGAGAGAACGGAGCGCCCTTTTGTTGGGACCCACAAACGGTTTTGCGCGGCGGCCGTTGTCAAACAACGCATCCACGGCCTCCTGCAACATTCTTTTTTCATTACGAATGATGATATCGGGGGCGTTCAGTTCCATAAGCCGTTTCAAGCGATTGTTCCGATTGATCACGCGACGATACAAATCATTCAGATCGGATGTGGCAAAACGACCGCCATCGAGAGGAACCAACGGACGCAGATCGGGAGGAAGAACCGGCACAAGATCGATCATCATCCAGTCGGGACGGTTGTCCGATTCTTTGAATTGCTCCACGATTTTCAAACGTTTCGCCAGTTTTTTGCTGAGCGCCATCGATTTTGTTTTTTTCAAATCTTTGCGCAATTTTTTGGAGAGTTCATCGAGATCGACTTTTTTGAGCATTTCACGGATGACTTCGCCCCCCATGCCGACATGAAAGGTATGGCCAAATTCCTGTATTGCCCTTTGATAATGCTCTTCCGTCATCACCTCCCCTTCTGCAAGGGTTGTGTTGCCGGGGTCTTTGACCATATAGGCTTCGCAATACAAAACGCGTTCCAATTCTTTGAGAGAAATATCGAGCATCAAACCGATACGGGACGGAAGACTTTTCAAAAACCAGATATGGGCCACCGGTGTTGCCAAAGTAATGTGTCCCATTCTTTCACGGCGGACTTTGGACTGGATCACCTCGACACCGCATTTTTCGCACACAATCCCGCGGTGTTTCATCCGTTTGTATTTACCGCAGTTACATTCGTAATCTTTCACAGGCCCAAAAATTTTGGCGCAGAAAAGACCGTCTCTTTCCGGTTTGAAAGTCCGATAGTTGATGGTTTCCGGCTTCTTGACCTCGCCATGAGACCAACTGCGCACCATTTCGGGACTGGCTAATTTGATGCGAATCCCGTTGTAGCTTAACGGATCTTTCGGTTTTTCAAAGAAACTATAGATGTCGACCATAAATGAAACTCCTTATATTAATGAATCTGTTTGGCTTCGGGGGTGTTGCCCGCTTCCAAAAGCTGGACATCCAATCCCAATGCCATTAATTCTTTGAGCAATACATTAAAGGATTCCGGCAGGCCCGGTTCTAAAACCCTTTCGCCTTTGACGATCGCTTCATACATACGTGTGCGGCCGATCACATCATCCGATTTCACGGTCAAAAACTCCTGTAGACAATAAGCGGCACCATAGGCTTCAAGGGCCCAGACTTCCATCTCACCGAGACGTTGACCGCCGAATTGCGCCTTGCCGCCGAGCGGTTGCTGCGTCACGAGCGAATAAGGACCAATCGAGCGGGCATGAATTTTGTCATCAACAAGGTGGTGGAGTTTCAACATGTACATCACACCGACGGTCACGGGAGAATCAAAGGCCTCGCCCGTTTTTCCGTCGAACAAAATCTCCTGACCATGCAAAGTAAGGTCGGCCTCTTTGAGGCAATTTTTCACTTCTGCCTCGGTGGCGCCGTCGAACACCGATGTTTTCATCGGAACACCCCGTTTCAATTTGCGTCCGAGTATTTTCAATTGTTCCACCGTTGCCTTCTGGACAAATTCATCAACAAGCGGTGAATCATAAATTTTCTTCAACTGTTTTGTGAACGATTCTTTGTCAAAACCGTTTTCAAGCATCGCCCCTATTTTTTCACCGAGCCCCTTGGCCGCCCAACCCAAATGGGTCTCCAAAATTTGTCCCACGTTCATGCGGGAGGGAACACCGAGCGGGTTCAGCACCAGATCGACCGCCCTGCCGTCGGCCATGTAGGGCATATCTTCGAGCGGCAAGATGCGGGAGATCACCCCTTTGTTTCCGTGACGACCGGCCATTTTGTCACCAACCGAAAGTTTCCGTTTAATCGCCACATAGACCTTGACGAGTTTGATGACTCCGGGAGGAAGTTCATCGCCGCTTTTGAGCCGGTTCATTTTTTGGTCGTACATCATTTTGACCAGATCGACCTGTTCTTCAATCCCTTCGATCATCTCCTGAATCTGTTCTTCAAGCGCTTCGTCATCAATGGAAATTTCTCCCCACTTTTCAAACGGGATCGCTTCCAAAGTAGCATCCGTAATGGTTTTCCCTTTATTCAGGAGTGTCTTTTCTTCCGTATCATCGGTGACTTTAGAGGTGGAGGTCTTGCCGACTAAAAAGGATTTCAATTTTTTCTTCGCCGCATCGCGGATTCCTTTGATTTCCACTTCCATGTCTTTGTAAATTTTTTGCGTCTCTTCATCATGAATTTCTTTGGTTCTGTCATCGGCCTCCACACCCTCTCTCGAAAAAACCTGCGTGTTGATGACGATACCGGCCACACCGGGCGGAACCCGAAGCGAAGTGTCTTTCACATCACCGGCCTTTTCACCGAAGATCGCGCGGAGCAATCTCTCTTCGGGTGAGAGCTGTGTCTCCCCTTTCGGAGTGATTTTGCCGACCAAAATATCATCGGGTTTGACTTCAGCGCCGATCCGAATGATACCCCCTTCATCGAGATTTCTGAGGGCCTCTTCGCCGACATTCGGAATATCGCGTGTGATTTCTTCTTTACCCAGCTTGGTATCGCGGGCCGCGCATTCGAATTCCTCAATATGAATAGAGGTAAAGACGTCGTCCTTGACCAACCGTTCGCTCACGAGCATCGAATCTTCAAAATTGTAACCGCCCCACGGCATAAAGGCGACCACGACGTTGGCGCCGAGCGCCAACTCACCCTCTTCCGTGGATGGGCCATCGGCCAAAACCTCGCCCTTTTTGACTTTGTCGCCAACGGCAACAATCGGCCGCTGGTTGATACACGTATTCTGGTTCGAACGTTGGTATTTGATCAGATTGTAAATATCGACATCGGAGGCATATTTTTCCCCCTTCGATTTTTCGACTTTGTCGGCCTGCACCACAATCCGGTTCGCATCACATTCCGTAATGACACCATCCCGTTTTGCAATCAGTGTAACACCGGAATCACGTGCCACAATTTTTTCAATACCGGTCCCGACAAGCGGGGATTGAGTGATCATGAGCGGAACCGCCTGACGCTGCATGTTGGATCCCATCAACGCACGGTTTGCGTCGTCATGCTCCAAAAATGGAATCAACGCCGCAGCAATGGAAACGAGCTGTTGCGGGGCGACATCCATCAAGGTCACTTCTTTGGCCAATGAGGTGGTGAACTCACCGTGACTCCGACACGAAACCATATCGGCCACAAAATGGCCCTCTTTGGAGACAGCGGCATTGGCCTGTGCAATCAGGTGCTTGGCCTCATCCAGTGCGGAGGCATAAAAAACAGCATCGGTCACTTTTCCATTTTCCACTTTGCGATACGGTGTTTCGATAAAACCGTAATGGTTGACCCGCGCATAGGTGGAGAGTGACGAAATCAGACCGATATTCGGACCTTCCGGCGTTTCAATCGGACAGATACGCCCATAATGCGTTGGGTGAACGTCACGGACTTCAAATCCGGCCCGTTCGCGTGTCAAACCACCGGGGCCCAAAGCCGACAGGCGGCGTTTGTGCGTGATTTCCGCAAGCGGATTGGTCTGATCCATAAATTGCGACAATTGTGAAGAACCGAAAAATTCTTTGATGACCGCAGAGACCGGTTTGGAATTGATCAGGTCGTGCGGCATGAGTGTCTCCACATCTTGCAAACTCATTCTCTCTTTGATCGCACGATCCATCCGAACCAAACCGACACGATATTGGTTTTCGAGCAATTCCCCGACAGAGCGGATGCGGCGATTGCCGAGATGATCGATATCATCGATCTCCCCTTCACCGTCTTTGAGGCGCATCAGGTATTTGACGGTGGCCAAGAGATCTTCCTTACGCAAGGTGCTCACTTCGAGCGGCACATCAAAACCGAATTTATAATTGATCTTGAGGCGCCCCACTTTGGAAAGATCATAGCGCTCCGGGTTGAAAAAGAGATTTTCGAAAAGGGTCAATGCTGCTTCGGGTGTTGCCGGATCGCCCGGACGCAAACGGCGGTAAATTTCAAGCATCGCCTCTTCCGGATTGGCCATCTTATCCGCCAGCAAGGTATTTCTCAAATAAGGACCATAATTAATGTCATCAATATAAAGGAGGGGAAGATCGTTGATTTTGCGATGACGGAGATCTTCAAGAATTTTTTCGGTCAAAACCTGATTCATGCCCAAAATCACTTCGCCGGTTGCTTTGTCGATGATATCGTGCGCGGCAATACGCCCGATGACCTCCTCCTCTTCAACCGGAATCTGTTTGATTTTCGATTTTTTGAGTTTTTCGATCAAGGCCGGCGTAAATTTACGGCCCTTGCGCACAACCACCTCTCCGCTATTATCCTTAATATCTTTACTCGCACGCTGATACGTCAAAATTTCCGGAACCATGTTCTTGAAATAATGTTTTCCTTCGTAAGAGACGGTTTCCGTAAAATAGAAAATATTCAGCAGCTCTTCTTCTGTATGGCCTAGCGCCCGTAATAAAGCCGTTGCCGGCATTTTGCGACGGCGATCGACACGGACATGGATCAGATCCTTTGCATCAAATTCAAAATCAAGCCACGCCCCGCGATAAGGAATCACGCGCGCGGAAAATAAAAGTTTTCCGGAAGAATGCGTCTTGCCTTTGTCGTGTTCAAAAAAGATGCCGGGAGAACGGTGCAACTGGCTCACCACAACGCGTTCGGTGCCATTAACAATAAAGGTTCCGTTTTCGGTCATCAACGGAATTTCGCCAAAATAGACCTCCTGCTCTTTGACATCGCGGATGCTCTGCACGCCGCTTTCCTGATCGATATTCCAAACCACCAGACGAACTAAAACCCGAATCGGCGCCGCAAATGTCATGCCGCGGAGACGGCATTCGGCAACATCGTACTTGGGCGGGTCGAGCTGATAGCTGATAAATTCAAGCGATGCAGTCTGGTTATAATCTTTGATCGGGAAAACACTTTTGAAAACCCCCTGCAACCCGATATCGAGACGCTGTTCCAGAGGAACATCGGCTTGCAGAAATTTTGCGAAGGAGGCCTTTTGGATTTCAATGAGGTTGGGAATATCGATAACATTTTTCAGTTTCGAAAAATCTTTACGAAACCGACGAACAGGAAATTGGGTTGCCATTATTTTAACTCCTTGTATTATAGTATTTCAACATTTGATCCGCACCTTCGGTGCGTCTCAAATGTTAGAAATACTTATGGTTTTTAACTCAACGATGTACTACCAAAAAATTAAAATACCATAAAATGGAAAAACAGAAGCCAGAGGTTAGACAAACCCCTCCTGTCTAACCTCCGTCTTCCGGTTCTTTAGTTCAAACCTAATTACTTCAGCTCAACTTTGGCACCGGCTGCTTCCAACTGCTTCTTGATCTTTTCTGATTCTTCTTTGTTGACCCCCTCTTTAACTGTCTTGGGAGCCCCTTCAACAAGATCCTTTGCCTCTTTCAGTCCCAAATTGGTAATCGCGCGGATCTCTTTGATCACACCGATTTTATTGGTACCGGCCTCTTTCAAGACCACCGTAAATTCGGTTTTCTCTTCAGCAGCGGCAGCGCCCGGAGCCCCACCGGCTGCCACGGCAACGGGAGCCGCAGCAGAAACGCCGAAGGTCGTCTCGAGCTTTTTGACCAATTCGGAAACCTCAAGAAGGGTCATCCCTTTCAAGGTTTCAACGATCTGTTCTTGTGATACGGACATAACATCCTCCTTAAAAATGATTTATGATTTCTGTTTTCCAATAGCATCGATAGCGGTCACTAACTGCCTCGGCAAAGCAGCCATGACACTGACAAGTCCTCTTGCCGGATTCAACAAACAACCGAGCAATTTCGCATACAATTCTTCTCTGGAGGGCAACGAAGCCAATGCCTTGATTTTTTCAACCGTCAAAATTTCACCGGCTAAATACCCTCCTTTAATAGAGAGCCGTTCATGTTCCTTGATAAAATCGACCAAAACTTTTGCCGGAGAGACCGGATCGGTGGTCGATGACGCAACGGTTGTGGGTCCCTCAAAAAAAGAGTCGAGTCCCTCGATGCCGGCAGCTTTCAGAGCCCTTTTCACAAGGCGGTTCTTGACCACCTTCATACTCGACTGGGTCTGTTTCAGTTTTTTGCGGAGTTCCGTAACTTCCGAAACCTTGAGCCCCTTGTTTTCCGCAAAAATCAGGGCCTTGGCCGCTTGAAATCTCTCTTTTAACGCCTCTACCTCTTTTGGTTTTTGTGACCGTTCCATAGACTCAAAATCCTTTTTATTTAAACCGCTTTAATAAATTCCTGCGGATCTACTTTAACACCCGGCCCCATGGTAGAGGAGAGGGTGATAGAACGAAGATAAATTCCCTTCGCCGCGGCCGGTTTTGCCTTCATCACCGCATCAATTAGAGTGGTTGCATTCTCTTTTAATTGTTCCGCCGCAAACGATTTTTTGCCGATGGCGGCATGAACGATGCCTGCTTTGTCGATACGAAATTCCACTTTCCCCGCCTTTAATTCCTTGACCGCTTTGGAGACATCCATGGTGACGGTGCCCAATTTCGGATTGGGCATCAAACCCTTCGGCCCCAAAATTTTTCCGAGCTTTCCGACCTGTGCCATCATATCGGGGGTCGCCACCACTTTGTCAAAGTCGGTAAAACCGCCGAAAACTTTTTCAACCAAATCGTCGCCGCCCACAGGATCGGCGCCGGCCGATTTGGCCTCATCGGCTTTTGCCCCTTTGGCAAACACGGCAACCCGAACCGACTTTCCGGTTCCATGGGGCAGTCCCACTGTTCCGCGCACATTTTGATCACCCTGTTTGGGATCGACTCCGAGTCGAATGGCTACATCGACCGTTTCATCGAATTTGGCGCTGGCCAGTTTGGATAAAACCTGAACCGCCTCGGCCAATGAATATTTTTTTTCGCGATCGACCTGTTCCAAATTTTTACAATAGTGTTTGCCTGCCATAAATTTTTATCCTTGAACGTCAATCCCCATGCTTCTGGCTGTTCCAGCCACGATGCGAACGGCGCTTTCCAACGTATCACAGTTCAGATCGGGCAATTTCTGTTTTGCAATCTCCTCAACCTGTTTCTTACTGACTTTGCCGACTTTGTCTTTGTTTGGAACGCCCGAACCCTTTTCAATGCCGGCTGCTTTCTTGAGCAATACCGAAGCGGGCGGCGTTTTGGTAATAAAGGTGAAAGAACGATCGGCATAAACGGTAATGATGGCCGGAATGATCAATCCGGCTTGTGTTTTGGTTCGCTCGTTAAACTGTTTGCAAAATTCCATGATGTTGACACCATGTTGACCCAAGGCAGGACCGACGGGAGGTGCCGGATTGGCCGCACCCGCAGGACATTGCAATTTCACTTGTGCCGTAATTTTCTTTTTTGATGTTGTTGGAGCTGCCATATCTTATGCCATTCTTTTTAGATCCTTCGCCCTTCGGGCTCAGGATGACTTGAAAGTTGCAAGCAATTTTCAAGTCACCTTTTCGACCTGAATAAAATCGAGCTCAATCGGGGTAGAGCGTCCAAAAATACTGACCATCACACGCAGGCGCCCCTTGTCCTCATTGACTTCATCCACAATGCCAAAAAAACTTGCAAAAGGTCCGCTTATTACGCGAACATTCTCCCCTTTGTCAAATGATACTTTTGGCTTCGGTTTCAGTGTCCCTTCTTCAATCTGGCGTGTAATCCTTTGAACCTCTTCTTCAGGAACGACGGGGGGATTTTGACTGCCACCTACGAACCCGGTTATTTTAGGGGTCTCTTTGACAATATGCCAGCTTTTGTCATTCAACTCCATTTTAACGAGGATATAACCGGGGAAAAAATGGCGACTTAAGGTCTTTTTGACCCCCTTTTTGACCTCCACCACACTTTCTTGCGGAACCATAATTTCCTCAAATAAATTTGAGGCTTTGAGCGTTTTTATCCTCTCCTCCAAAGCCTGTTTGGCTTTTTGCTCATAACCGGAGTAGGTGTGAACGACATACCAATTTTTTGCCATAAAATAAGACCTTCCTTCTTTAATATTAATAAAGCAATGCCTTGGCCACCCAAGACCAGACCGTGTCAAATAATAAAATACAAATTGTTGCAATGCCGACCATGACAGAGACAACCCCCGTTGAAATAACCGTCTCTTTACGGTCGGACCAAATCACCTTGGTCATTTCCAGCAAAACACTGTTCAAATAATCATTGGCCTTGGGCCATTTCAACAATCCGACAAAAACAATCAAGCCGATCAGAATTCCCGCCACATCCGAAGGGGAAACAGGCCAATCAGGCTGAATAAAACCGATAGCACTAAAAACCGCATCAAAAATCTCGCGAAAAAATGTCCAGACAATAAAACCACAAAATAAAAAACTTAAATTGACCCATTTTTTCAAATTAGGCATAGTCTTCTTCCTTGCAAGCAGTTGTTTTTTAGGGGCGTGGTGTCAATGGTAGCACGGCGGTCTCCAAAACCGCTAGTCCGGGTTCGAATCCCTGCGCCCCTGCAAATTTCGTGAATCGTGATTCGTGATTTGTGGATCGTTTTTTTCGATTCACGATCCACGCCTGCCCGCCGGTAGTTTGGCGGGATCTACGTTATTTAGTCTCCTTGTGTGGTGTATGTTTTTTACACGTCGGACAAAATTTCTTTATCTCTAACCGATCCGGCGTCGTCGTTTTATTTTTCGTCGTCGAATAATTCCTGTTTTTACACTCTACACATTCCATTTGTATAATGATTCTTGCCATAAATTACTCCAATATTTCCGTCACCACACCGGCGCCGACGGTGCGGCCCCCTTCGCGAATTGCAAAGCGCAGTTCCTTCTCCATCGCGATCGGTGTGATCAATTCCACCGTCATCGATACATTGTCCCCGGGCATCACCATCTCCACCTTCTCCGGCAACTCACATACCCCAGTCACATCCGTCGTCCGAAAATAAAATTGCGGACGATATCCCTTGAAAAACGGCGTGTGCCGCCCACCTTCCTCCTTCGTCAATATATACACTTCGCATTTGAATTTCTTATGAGGCGTAATCGACCCAGGCTTCGACAATACCATCCCTCTCTCCACTTCCTCCTTCTTCGTCCCTCTCAATAAACACCCTACATTGTCTCCCGCCAATCCCTCATCCAATAGCTTCCGGAACATCTCCACTCCCGTCACCACCGTCTTCTGTGTCGGCTTCAAGCCCACTATCTCTATCTCTTCCCCTACTTTTACCTTCCCTCTCTCTACCCTTCCCGTTACCACAGTCCCACGTCCCGAAATGCTAAACACATCTTCCACAGGCATCAAAAATGGCTTCTCGATCGGACGCTGTGGAGTCGGTATGTAACTGTCGACCGCATCCAATAACTTCTGGATCGCTCCGTACCCTAATTCCCCGGCATCTCCCTCTACCGCCTTCAATGCAGATCCTTTCACAATCGGAATATCGTCCCCGGGAAATTCGTACTTCGTCAATAGCTCTCTCACTTCCAGCTCTACAAGATCGAGAAGTTCTTTGTCATCCACCATATCCACTTTATTCATAAAAACCACTACGTAGGGAACGCCCACCTGTCTCGCCAACAATATATGCTCCCTCGTCTGAGGCATCGGACCATCCGCGGCGGATACAACAAGGATGGCACCATCCATCTGCGCCGCTCCCGTGATCATGTTCTTTACATAATCGGCATGGCCCGGACAATCGACGTGGGCATAATGTCTCTTCTCGGTCTCATATTCCACGTGCGCCGTCGCAATCGTAATCCCGCGCTCCCTCTCCTCCGGCGCCTTGTCTATCTGATCATACGCCACAAATTGCGCCATGTTCTTTGTCGATAAATACTTCGTGATCGCCGCCGTCAATGTCGTCTTCCCATGATCTACGTGCCCAATCGTCCCTACGTTCACGTGCGGCTTCTTACGCTCAAATTTCGCCTTGCCCATAACCCCCTCCTCTTTTTTTAATTATTTTTCATCCAATTAGCGATGTTTTGCGACTCCAAAACATCTAATGTGAGCCGAGTCAACAACCGATTTAACATTTCCTCAACTTTTTTGGGCTTTTTGGAAACACCCTTTTTTTGAAATTCTCCCACCGAAAGGGAGAGGGAATATTCCCCTTTATTCGCTGTCCGAACCAGATCGAGCGTAACCTCAGCCCGTCCTTCGGCTTTTCCCCGAAAAAATCCCTTTTTGGAGGTTCCCGAAAATTCATCGACCCGGCCTGTCAGCCAAAAATCGGCCTCTTCCTTATTGGAAACGAGCAGATAGCCACACCCTTTCAAACCATTTTGAAAGGCTTCTTGAATGGCCTCATTAATCGGCTTGCTCGCATTCACTGCAATATCCTCTTTTTTGGTGATCAGGGTTCCCACCTCTTTTTCAGATCGGGCATCCTCAAGGATGCCAACCCAAAACTTCTGCTTTGTCTCACTTTTCCAGCCACATTTCAATTCCGATTTGAAATTGTCATCCAGTTTGAGCAGAACCTGTACCGGTTCTGCTGCCAATAAGGTTATTGAAAAAAACAGGACCGACATGCAAAATATTTTTTTCATAAAAACTCCTTGAGTTTTATTTAACTGGAGCCGAGGAACGGAATTGGCAGACGGGGTACCCACGACAGTGTAGTAACACTGTCGTGGGTCGGCTGATGTCTGTCAATACTCGCTCTCTGCCTTTTAACTGGAGCCGAGGAACGGAATCGAACCGTCGACCTTCTCCTTACCATGGAGATGCTCTGCCAACTGAGCTACCTCGGCGATGATCATTTCACTAAACGCTCTGTATATTTTCTTAAAGGTTGAAAAATGGCATCCGCACACAACGATGCAACATTCTCTTTTTCGGATATCATTAACTCCTGCGTCAAAAGGTAATTATCCCTCTGTTTGCATGTCTCAATGGGATCTTTGATTATGATTCTTTCTCCGACATACAGCGTGGAATCAGGATTGCGCCCCTCATTGGCTTTCATCCACTCCTCTTTTGTCATATTCGATTTTTTCCAAAGACGCCACAAAGTATCTCCATTCTGAACACGATAACTCACATAAACTTGGCGTAATTCAAAACACCCTCCTGGGCACATCATCATATATTTCTCCTTTGTTAAAAAATTTTATCTCGCTTTTCTATTCTCCTATTTCGAAAATGGAAAATAGAAATTAGCGGAAAATCGGCAAAGCCAATTTCTGAGCGGGAGAAGGGAATCGAACCCTCGTAATCTGCTTGGAAGGCAGACACTCTACCATTGAGCTACTCCCGCAAGTTGTGGAGGGGGATGGATTCGAACCATCGAAGGCATAAGCCATCAGATTTACAGTCTGACCTCGTTGGCCGCTTGAGTACCCCTCCTGTTTCATGACTTTTTCCTTACTCTTTTGAGCCGGCGGGCGGAATCGAACCGTCGACCTACTGATTACAAATCAGTTGCTCTACCAGCTGAGCTACGCCGGCATTTCGAAAACAAAAATCTCTCCTACCCCCTTTTTTCCTGCCAAAATTTTCTGATTGAGATCAAGAGTGTTTAAAGAATTTCTCCAAGATTGTCAAGGAGTTAAACATGCTTTTGTGAAACAGAAAGACTCATTTTATAGGCCCCCATTATTTCCATCATTTTATTTTCCTCCAGAGCCGGCATTGAGATTCCAAGTCTCTTGGCCTTTTCAATAGATAAGACACAATTGCTTCTTTTGGCCTTTGTAATCCCGCCGGGTCCTTCCAACTGTTCCAAATTGATTAATTCATAGACATGTTTGGGATCGACAATTTTTTTATAAGCCTCAAGGATCTTTTTGTGTTCCACATAGCCTTCATTGGTCAGATTCAAAACGCCCAAAGGCTTTTTCTCTAAAAGAAGTTTCAAGGCCGGCCACAAATCTTCAATCAACGTGACCGAATTGGGAATCGAAATGACTTTTTTATAAGCAACAATTTTATCGATAATATTCCGGGGATGAGAAGTCATCGACATCGGCATACGAATACGAACAGACAAAACAGGCAACTCGGCCAGCGCATTTTGTAAAACAATTCTCATTCTCGAATAAAAACTGCCGAAAAAATTGGGCGCGTCTTCTTCTGTGAATTGTTTTTCAGGGCCGCAGGAATAGATGCAACCCGAGGAGATCTGTATGGGATAACATCCTGCTTCAAGAGCAGCCGTCATTGCATTGATGGCGCCGGAAACGTTAATGCGCACCGTCTCTTCTTTATGATCCTCACACCAATCGATGGTTGGGTAAGCCTTGGCACCGGCAAAATTGATTACGGCATCGGGGCGATGTTTTTTAAAAACCGTGCGCAAGGCTGTAAAATCGGTGACATCCACACGATCTGCAACAACCTCAACGCCTTGATGGCGAAAATATTGCGCACACAGGCCACCCAAAAAACCCGAAGCCCCAAGAACATAAACTTTAGTTTTTTTATTTTGAAACATCCGCTTTTCTTCTCGCAATTTCAGCCATCAAAATACCGCCGGCCACAGAGACATTAAAAGAGCCGACCTTCCCTTCCATCGGAATGGAAACAAGTTGATCGCAATTTTCACGGACGAGCCGCCTTAAGCCCCGCCCTTCGCTCCCCAATATCAACGCACAAGGAAATTGCAATTTTTCTTTGTAAAGAGAACGCCCCTCACCGGCCGCCCCCACAACAAGAAAATCGTTTTTTTTCAGCGCTTGGATCGTGTTCACTAAATTGGTTTCTTGAACAATGGGGAGATATTCCTGCGCCCCGGCCGCCGCTTTGCAAACGGTATTGGTAATCAAAGCTTGGCGATGTTTGAGCAAAACCATCCCGCTTGCGCCGCAAAGATAAGCGGTTCGGATTAAAGCGCCCACATTATGAGGGTCCTGAATTTCATCGAGGCAGACGATAAATCCCCCCTTCGGATTTTTTTGCGCGGCCGGAATCACATCGGACAATTCGGCATATTCAAACGGAGAGACTTCGATGGCGACTCCTTGATGTTCCTGTGAAGCACAAAGATTGGAAATTTTTTCAGGAGTCGACTCCTGAAGGGCAACACCCCGTTTTTTGGCAAGGGAAAGGATCTCTTCGGATGAAACGTCGCGGGCCCGACGGGCCCAATAAAGCCGAAAAACCGTCCGCCGACCGGCCCGCAAAATCTCCAAGACCACATTTTTCCCGCCAAGAATTTCTTTTGACATGACGGGCTCCTTACACCATGAATGGGCGCAAAAGGCAAAGATTTGTATGATTCCAAAAATTCAAATTTCGTCCAAAGGTCTTCACTGGTTTCAAAGCAAGCATCCGTGGATTTTTGCCAGCGACCTTCTTAAAAAAGAAACGACGGAGGCAGGAGTGGTTCGCGTAGAAGGCCCCAAAAAAGAATTTTTGGCGACGGCCCTCTTTTCACCTCATTCCAAAATTGCACTTCGGATTTTGAGCCGTCGGGAGGAGCCGATCGACAAGGCATGGTGGCTTCAGAAAATAAAAACAGCGATTCAAAAAAGAGGGGTCTTCGAAATTCCTTCCGATGCCAAGCGGCTGATTTTTGCAGAAGCCGACGGGCTCCCCTCCCTCATTGTCGATCAGTATGGTCTCTATCTGATTGTGCAAACCTTGAGTGCCGGTTTAGAAAAATTCAAAACAGAAATTTTCGAAATTTTGGAATCGCTGCTCAAGCCCAAAGGAATTTTGGAGAGAAATGATGCGGCCATCCGCAAAAAAGAAAAACTCCCCGCCATCAAACAAACTGTTTTTGGAGAGGTCCCTAAAGAAGTGATGATCCAAGAAGCCGGTTTAAAATGCATCGTCAATCTTTGGGAGGGGCAAAAGACGGGGGCTTTTCTGGACCAGCGGGATAATCGTATTTTTGCCGGTTTTAAAAGTAGCGGTAAAGCACTCGATGTTTTTTCTTATGAAGGATGGTTTGCGTGCCACATGGCCAAAAAAGCCGAATCGGTTTTGTGCGTGGAAGGTTCCCTGCAAGCCGCCGCAAAAATTCTGGAAAATGCGAAATTAAACGGGCTGGAATCGAAAATAAATGTTGAAATCGCTGATGCGTTCGACTTTCTCAAAAATGCGGACCGCGCCCGACGCCCTTTTGACACGATCAATCTCGACCCGCCCGCTTTCATGAAAACTACTTGTGAACGCCTGCAAGGATTTCGCGGTTATAAAGAAATCAATTTACGCGCGATGAAACTCTTGAAACCGAAAGGGGTCCTTGTAACCTCTTCCTGCTCCTATCACTTTTCAAAATCCGATTTCGAAAATATGCTCGAAGAAGCGGCAGACGATTCTCACGTGAATCTTAATCTGATCGCTGCAGCCGGCGCGGCGCCGGATCACCCCACCCTCTCCGAATTTCCGGAGGGGAATTATTTGAAGTGTTATTTTTTAGAGGTCCGAGGATAATTTGCTGACCTTTTGTTCCCAATCTTTCCACTGTTCCTCTACGCGCGGTTCCAAACGCCATTCCGGTTTTCTGCGCAACATCTCCTCTCTTAAAAACCGGATCGCCGTGACCGGCCCCAGTGTAAATTGATCCGTTCGGCGGACCCTCTCTCTTTTGTCACTTTCTCTGCGCCGCATCAAACCCAAATGCATTTTTTCATTTTCCAAAATCTCGTTCGCCTTTGCGACAAATTCGCCGTAGGTTTCAAATTGCACCATCGGCTTCAACTGTGGGATCCGGTTGATAACAAGCAAGGCGGGGCCTTGCATGCTGGAATCTCCGGACGCAACGGCGCGTACCTCATTGAGCATGTTTAGATCTTCAAAAAGGGCCAAAGCCGTCATTTTGCCGAGTATCTGGCTCGACAGGGCGCTCCCATCTTCCGCCACCTTTCGATTCACGGGATACCCTTCCAAAATGGCGTAAGGGCCAAAATCAATGGCATAAGTCATATCGTCGCTGTTTGTCCGCATCCACATTTTCCAGCCGAGGATATCAAGATAGATTTTCAGGGCTTCATTTTTTTCAGGGTCCACAGGCCATCCCCAGTCCTCGGCAATATCGATAACCGAAAAATGCATCTCGCCGCCTATATTCACAAAACCTTGCTTAGGTTCCACCTGTGGCGGAGCGCGCATGAGTAAAAGTCCGTCTTTGAAAAAATTTTTGCTCGTACGCCGATAAAAATAATCGATGACCTGTTTTGCGAGTTGGCGGCAGGTCATATCGACAAAATAGCCGTTTCCCTCTTTGTCCAGAAATTCCATAAAACGATCGGCTTCGTTGAGCAGAAAATGGCCAATCATGATTTGCAAAGAGGTAAAACTCCAGCCCCGTTCCGCAAGCATAAGGAGCTTTCCGAAATTCTTCTGTATGGAAACAAAAGGCTGCAATAAAGAAGAATACAGATGGCGAAGAGGACCCGATTCATGCGAATAGTCTGGCATACGCTCCAACAATGCCCGTGATTGCCGAATGGCATCTTGCACCCCTTGTGAAAGGGCCTGTGTATCTTTTTTCTCCAAGATGCCGATCAAATCAAAACAACATTTTCTATAAAGAGTCATTCCTTGCCGGGAAATTTTCAAAAGGTGGCGCGCCTTTCCTAGCGGTTCTGTTTCATAATTCAAAAAGAGACTTGTCCCGAGACGCCGTGGAGGAACAGCGTGAAAGGAAGCGGGAATTTCTTCAAAAATAGTTTCAGAAATGGGTGGCCTCGCCGGATTTTGCGAACTCGCAAAAAAGGAGGAAGGGATTGCAAAAGAGACTAAGGGGATTTGGTATAAATAAATGTTCATTTTGGCACTCGATTCTCTGGCAGGATTATCGGCAATCGCGAAAAAAAGTTGCTAAAAAAAAGAAGGGGAGCTTGGTCTTGCGACGGCTCCCCTTAGGAAAGGAGGGTTAGGGATAAGGGCTAGGTTATTTTGCTCCGCAAAGTCTTCGACTTTGCTTCGCGGCCCAGCATAGCTGGGCCTTGACACATCAGGCATTGAAACGATTGAGAGTTCTGAGTTTTTGATCCAACAAATCTCTCTCAAATTCATTCAAGGCGTGAGGGTCGTACTGCACCAGCGAACTTCTCGCTTCATAATATTTCTCACGGCAATCGTTCATATAATCGAGCAACTGCTCTTGGCGTTCATGATCAAAAGTATCCTCATATTCCATACGGGCGTATTCATGATTAATGGAGTGCGTGGCCATGGTCAGTTGCAGCTGCAAAACGGGATTCTCTCCATCCCCCTTAGCCTCGGTATTTTCGACCGCGCTGTTGGCCAGCGGTTCAATCATCAGAAAGCTATCATCGATCTGTTTTTTTAATCTCTCTTTCATATCTTTAATCCTCCTAATGCCTTCCTCGCACTCCCCTAAAATGCAAAGCCGTTGCCAAATGGCCAAAAGTAAAAGATGCCGATATTGTTCACATTTTGGGACACTTTTATACGAATGTCGTAGAATTTCGTGGGATAGAGGCCCCAAGTTGGGGAGTCTAATCCCCAATTTGGGGAGCATATGGTAGCAGGTACCATATGTCACTTTTTGTTATGCGACTGTATTGTGGCCGATGGTAGTGAGTTATAAATGACGGATAATTTAGGTTATGTAAATTTAGAGGGCTCTTTTTAGAGCGGTAGAAACATCACCGAGTGGAATTTTTTGAACCTCGCCTGTCTTTCTTAGCTTCAGCTCAACCGAATTGTCTTTCAATCCCTTCGATCCAACGACTAGATAAAAAGGAATCCCTATCAAATCGGCATCGGCAAATTTAACACCGGCCCTTTCATCGCGATCATCGTACAAAACTTCGATCCCCTCTTTAGCCAAATCGGCAGCTATTTTCTCAGCCGTTTTAACCACATCGGCATCTTGACTCAAAGAGATCACCTCCACCTGAAATGGGGCAATCGGCAAAGGCCAAAGGATCCCCTTTTCATCATGATTCTGTTCAATAGCCGCCGCTGCGGTACGACCGATTCCGATGCCGTAACAACCCATCTCCATTATTTGACCCTTTCCATTTGGATCGAGATAGGTCGCTTTCATTGCTTCGCTATATTTTTTTCCGAGATAAAAAACTTGTCCCACTTCAATCCCGCGATGTTCCTGCAATCTTCCTTTATCACAACGAGGGCATCCATCTCCGCCAATCGCGGCACGGATATCCCCCATTTTTGAAATTTGAAAATCGCCCAGATTCACATCGATGAAATGGGCATCTTTTTCATTGGCCCCTACGCAAAAATTTTCCATTCGCATCAATTCCTGATCGATGAAAACGGGGATGCTCAAACCGACCGGCCCGGAAAAACCGGAAGGGGCTTTAGAAACTTGCGCCACCATTTTTTCATCGGCCAGATGACACCAGTCGAGGCCCGCTAGCATTTTTAATTTATCTTCTTTGATGTTGTGATCTCCCCGAACCAAACCGGCAATAGCCCCTTTATCGGTTTCAAAAATCAACGTCTTCACGAGTTGCGTCGGCGTTAATTTTAAAAAAGCCGCCACCTCTTCCACCGCCTTTTTTCCCGGCGTCATCGTTTTTTTGAACATCCCTTTTTTCGTGCCGCGTGCGGCGTGCTGTGTGCAGCGGATTTCCGCTTTTTCCACGTTTGCCGCATATTTGCAACGATCGCAGGCCAAAATGGCATCTTCGCCCGATGCGGCCAACACCTGAAACTCATGCGACAGCGACCCGCCGATGGTGCCGGTCCCCGCCTCCACCGCCCGAAATTTCAATCCGCAACGGCTAAAAATCTTTTCGTAGGCCTCATGCATCTTCTGATAGGTCTCTTTCGCCGCTTTTTCATCCCGATCAAAGCTGTAACCGTCTTTCATGATGAATTCGCGTCCGCGCATCAAACCGAAACGGGGACGAATTTCATCGCGGAATTTGGTCTGAATCTGAAATAAATTTTTGGGGAGTTCGCGCCATGATTTGACCGTATTCCGAACCAAATCGGTGATGGCTTCTTCATGCGTGGGGCCGATGCAAAAATCACGCTCATGACGGTCTTTAAACCGGAGCAATTCTTTGCCGTAGTAATCCCACCGCAGGGTCTCTTTCCAAAGCTCAGCCGGCATCACGATGGGGAGCAGCAACTCCTGAGCCCCGGCATGGGTCATCTCTTCGCGGACAATCGCTTCAATTTTGCGCAACACCCTTAACGCCAACGGGAGATAGGTATAAACACCGGCCGCCAGCTTGCGAATATAACCGGCGCGCAGCATCAGTTTATGGCTGATGACCTCGGCATCCGACGGGGCCTCGCGCAATGTGGGAATAAGCATTTGGGAATAGCGCATCATTTTCAGCGAATCCTTCTGACATAAATTGACGAAACATTCAACGTCTGATATTTTATTGGGGGTGAAAGTAACAAATCATTTCATGATCAAGACCGCCTTTCAGCTCGCAAACAAAATCAGGGCAAAGGCGGTCATGATTTATGTAGACCCCTTAGAAGACGTTCATTTTGAGGGACGGTTTAGCAAAAAAATCGATCTCTATCTCTTGAGCCGCAAAAAAAAACTGGAGACCAATGGCGACGCAACCACCGATCTCGCCTCCCGTTGCAAAGCCCTCATCACACTCCCTAAAATTAATTTAAGCCGGATGAGCGTCATCAAACTGGCCACCACAACCGCTTTATCGCTCGATTATTTAGAGCCCGGAGATAAAATTGTTTTTGCGGTCGGGGCTATTGATTTGGGGATTTTGGATCACATCCAAATTTTGGATACCGCCAAAGAATCGGAGATCATCATGAGCAAGGGGTTGATGGGAATCGGAGAAAGCCTTGCCCCCGAGGTTTTTCAGGCGGTGTTGCACTTGAGTCTCGAATTGGCCGAAAAGGGGCGCGAAGGAAAACCGATCGGGACCACGTTTGTGGTCGGCGACACCGAAAAGGTTTTGCCCCTGACCAAACAGATGATTATCAACCCGTTCAAAGGCTACGACGAAGAAGAGCGAAACATCCTCTCGCCGGCCCTTAAAGAGACCATCCGCGAATTTTCCGCCATGGATGGGGCGTTTGTGATTGATGGCAACGGCGTTGTCATCACGGCCGGCTGTTATTTGAGCGCATCACATGAAGAGACAAACCCGCCGCGCGGTTTGGGATCGAGACATTTGGCAGCGGCCGGTATTACCAGCTTGACCAATGCCGTCGCTTTTGTTATCAGCGAGTCCTCCGGCGATGTCCGGATTTTCAAGAACGGCAAGATATTGACCCAAATTGAAAAAACGAGAAAATAATTGCTCCCAAAAATCATGCAAGCATCAGAAAAATTAAAATTTGATCTCAGAACCCGGAATGGTTCGTTGCGCAACGGGTCGTTGACGAAAGAAGAATTGCAAAAATTCTTAAAATCGCTGCCGGATGAATCAAAAAATGCTGAAGAGGTCCCTGTTTTTGAAGAGGCGACGAATGGTTCGGAACCAACCTTTTCAGCGCTCTAAGGAATCTCCACCACTTCGCGGTAACTCCCCTTCCACTCTTTAAGGCTCGCGCGAAATTCTCCCGCTTCATCATAAAAAACTTCCGCAAATGTAAAACGGAGTTGTTGGCCGAGGTTGCCGACATCGAGACCAATCAATTCATTCCAACTGCCGGTATTGATATATTCCTTTCCCGAGGCGAATTGCAGATAGACCGGATGATGGGTATGCCCAAAACTGACAAAACGGATATGGGGTTTGCCAAATAAAATCTTTTTGGCCGCCTTGTTCAAATGGAATGGAAATGAAAAATCCCTCAAAATATTCCAGCTATCTTTCAAAGAGAAATTCCGCTTGGGGTCCCTTACAAAATTTAATTTTAAAAAATAGGCGATCAGGTGAGCGATGGTTTTGAAGGCAAAAAACGTGTCGTGGATAAGCGCCCATTTGAGATACATTTGAAAGGGATACACTTTGCCGATGTAAGGACGCTCTTTTTTGAGGGGATTCATAAAATGAATGACAAAAAAACTCCCCCACGGCATTTTCAAAACCGGTTCGGGCTCTCCCCGCGTTAAAAAAAGATTGTCCGTGTCGATCCGATTGTCCGGCAAAAAATTATTGCCATGCTCGATATAAAGATGATCGACTTCATAACCCTTAAGAAAAAATTTCAGATTGGGATGAATCTGATTTTTTAAAATTTGCTGCACCTTGGGCCAAGCCACACCCAAATCGTGGTTGCCCATCAGATAAACAACCGAGCGATTCGGTTTTTTTGCAAAGGTCTTTAGGGCCTCAAAAAATTTGGGGTGTCCTGCAAGAATCGCCTCCGTTCTTTCGATAGAATTTTTTTCGGTCAATAAATCGGCCCCGGGCTCCTCCGGAAAAACAGCCAGATGATTCAAAATATCGCCGTTGAGAACAAGCTCTATCTCCGATTTGGCAAAAGGCCCGTTGTCATAATATTCCAGCCATTCCACAAAGGGATGATCGTAATAGAATTCCTCCAAAATATTCCGGCTGCCGTCGGGGCTGAAATGGCCGCTGCTCAAGTGAAGATCGCTCACAATTAATTTTAGTTTCGATTTTGACATAGGCGCAGGCCGGCCAAACCGTATTCCAAGCCGCTGATCATGATGAGGAGTGTGGAGCTTCCAAGAAAGAGACGAAACCAAAAGTGGAGCGATTTTGTAAAAAAGAGGGTTTGCGGGTATAAGAAAGCGAGAAAACCGAAAACAACCATAATGATATTGGAAAGGGTTGCCAACTTGCTGGAGAGGACCGGTTTGAGCTGAACCTGAATTTTTTTAATGCGACAATAGCCCAAACCTCCCAAAATCATCGCATCGCGAATCACCACCAGCAGAAAAAACCAGAGAGGGATAACATGGATTAGCAAAAGAGAGGTAACGGTGGTCACCATCAAGGCCTTGTCCGCAACGGGATCTAAAAAAGCCCCCAATTTGGTCTGGGTTTTGAGAAGTCTGGCGATGGTTCCGTCGACCAGATCGGTAAAACCGGCGATGGAAAACAAAATAAAGGCGATCAAATAATCGGCTTTCAGAAAAGCGATCAGAAAAAAAGGGACTAAAATCAGTCGAAGAATCGTTAAAAGGTCAGCCAAACTCATGAGAGGACGAAAGTTAGCGATTTTTTTGAGATTGTCAAGACGAACGGGGTGTCCGTTGCCACTCGCCTAAAGAAAGAGCTTCTATCAGACGCAATTCATTTTCGTAGTCCTCTCTCTCTTTTTCCCCTAACCGCACCGGGTCGATCGCTTCAAACGGCCTGCCAAACCGCACCTCCAGTTTGTGGAGCAGCTCGGAAAAAACTTTTTCACGATTCTCTTTCTGCCAATTTTCATCGGGCCCTTGATTGGGCATTAAAATTTCTGCCGCCTTGAACCGTGCCTCTTTCTCAAATTCCGGTTTTTTTTCAGCCCCCTCCAAAATGACAAAGGCGGCCCAACTCCCTAAAACATTTTCAAGTTTTTTTATCTCGCGGATTTTTAAAAAAGATCCTTCTTTCGGATAAAAAGGCAGCGAAATTGTTTTTGAAGCGGCGGCAAGCGGCATAGGAACCCGAGACATTTCATTTCTCCCGGCCAACGCATTCGTAATTTCAGCCACCAGTTTTTCCCGAAGCACCTCAAAAAAATCGGCGGCATTGTCGCGCATCACCCGCAACTCGTCTTTAGAGAATGCATACGGTTTACCGAAAATGTCGGTCCCCTCCACAAAATCGGGATTTTTCAAGATGGTTTCAAAATCTTTTTTGTAAGAAAGAATTTCGGAATAGAGCCTCCCTTTTTCAAGCGAGGCAAAAATCGTCTCAATTCCGCCCCCTTCTTTAATCCCCTCGTTGAGCCAACGAATCACCTCTTTTTCCACCTCCCCCTCATTCACATCGGTCACCACGGGGAATTTTTGTTCCACCGCCAAAAAAGAGCCTTGATTCTTGAGATAAGAGAGGAGATCTTGCAACGGAGCCGCAATGCCCTCGGCAAAATCTTCGGCCCACAAGGCAACCTTTTCAACCGGTTTTCGTACTTGCGGATCAAAATTGGATTTAAAATAGAGATAAAGATTAGCGATTTTTTTGGGGAGTTCGGCCACACCCTTCTCAAAACGGTATCCCCTTTCGATCAAAGGATGACCGGAACCGTCATTCTTCAAACAATCGTTATAAAACCAAACTTGCCCGTCAGTGCAAAAAAGAATCTGCGTCGACTCTTCAGGGAGCCCTTTGCCGTAATAGCCCCATTGGATGGCGGCCGCATCGTAAGGGAGCGCTTTGGAATCAGGGCGGGCGATAAAAGCCCCCGTCAAAATATCTTCTTTCCGGCCTGCATAATCCATCACACTCGACACAACCGGCGCTTCCTTTTTTAATTCTCCCGTTTTCAAATAATGACCAAAAGTTTCATCGATTTCTTTGGGTGACATTTCGCTGTAAGTGGAGGCGGCAAAATTGTGACGCAGCCCCAATGTGTGACCGACTTCATGCGCCACCACAAGACGCACCATATCCTGAGTCAATTTTTTGACCGCGGCGCTCGACACGGTGGGACCGACCGCCAAAGCATCGGAAAGATTCGAAGCCGGATATTCGCAAATCAGACCCGATTCAAAACCTTTCAAGCCGAGTCCGGATTCTTCCTCTTTTTTAGGCCCCGTTTTTTCAATTTGTTGCAAGGCATCCATCGGCCCAACGGCCCACGAAGAGGAAAAATAGATTTCGGCGTGGAGAATTTCACCGGTCAACGGGTCTTCCTGAAAATCGGCATAAGCGAGGCGGTCGTTATGGTTGGGCACCCATTGGATAATGTTGTAATCGGGGTTTGGCGCCATCATCCCATCAGGGGCCATTACAACCTGAACCACCTCGGAGCCAAAAGCCTTGTTCCAATAGAGAACCCCCTCTTTTGCGGCCTGACGAAATTCTTCGGGCGTGTTACTCGAAATAGAAAAAACAATCGGTTTTTCCCAATGCCACTTGCTGATATACGATTCGGTTTTACCGAGCGTTTCCCGCACTAAAAAAGTATTTGCGAAAAATCCGACACGTTCCAGATTCGGTTCGTCATTCACAACCGGTTTGAAATCGGGATTGGGGAGATACGGTTCCAGATAATAAATGACCTTCACTGGCACGGCGAATGAGGGACCGAAAAGCCCTTTCCCGTTCACCTGCGCGACCTGCTCTATAAAAATGCGCCGGTTGGAAGTGGAAACGGCGCTGAGAAAAGATTGATTCACCGGCAAAACCGATTCGCCAAAAATAAAAATATTTTTCATCCCTTCATTGAAATCGAAAACGAGCTCCGTATCATTGTCCCGAATCATTTTGAATGAGGCCAAAATCCGATCGGAGGGAAAATCGCTGTCGGTGGTGTAGCCTTTCGACGATTCCATCATAAAGAGACTGTTTTCTTTTTTCAAAAAACGGACAAGGCGATTTTGGAACGCCAGCGAAGTGGGTGAACCCGAAATGGCGAGGCCATCTTGATGGATAAATGAGGTGGAAAGCAAAAATTCCTGTCCCAAGGCTTCTTTGCCAAGGGTGATGTATCCCTCTTCAGTAATGCCGGCTTGGGGGACGGCAACATTGGGATTGCCACCCCCGCCGGAGGCCACTTCTTGAGGCGCTCCCTTTTCGCAGGCGGCAAATAGTGTTGTAACAAGGATTAAAAAAAGACCGGACCGGAAAGCTTTCATAAATGGCCTCCTAACACAGGTCTTATCGGATTGTCTCCAAAAAAGTTTCCTCAAAACCTACTGTGCGGCCCAATGGCTGCGTTGCGGCACCCCAAAATCCTCACGTACATTCAAGTACGCTCCGGTTTTGGGGACCCCGCCGCGCCTTGCCCTTGGACCGCGCAGTAGGTTTTGTGGGCGAGTAACAAAATGAGCTGAGATACGAGGCAGTGAAATTAGGCGGTTTTAGCGGTTTTGATCCTTTAAAAAATTTGAAAAATGGACACTGACGGCAAACACAGAAATAAAAATGTGTTGCAGACAATCTTTTTATGCAATGCCCCCGCAACTCACCTAACCCTAAAAATCATTTCTCAACACTCCCCTTCCTGGGTGTCAACTTTCAGAGCGAGAGCCCGGATGCTGCTCGGTATGAGGGGACCATAATGGAGATACTCTTCGATGCAACTTGCATCCACCGCTTGCATCCCCTTTCTTTCAGCAATCATACGGA
>JAHFSU010000011.1 GCA_023265595.1 Deltaproteobacteria bacterium | reverse complement strand
TGGCATTTCACATTATTATTTTTTTGTCAGTTTTGCAACTTGCAGGAGTTTCTCCACATCCTCCAGGTCTTTGGGACGGCTAGTGGCTTAGAGTTTAAGAGATTGACAGCCTTGTAGTGATTAAATATGAGCCTCTGGCCGTATTTAAAAGGAGATACCTATGGCAAATGTTGAAAAACCGTGCATGAGCGTCGGTGAGGGTGAATCGTGGTTAAAACCTTTCGATCAATTTGGCGAAAATTGGAAAATTGGTCCCAATGGACAAATCGATGATGCCGATCTGGAAAGATGGCGGAGTCTTTACATGTTGCAAGATGCGCGTCCTTCTCAAGTGGATATTCCTTCATCTCCCTCTTCAGCTCTTTGCCCCTATTTTCGGGCAGATATGTACCGTCGGCAGTTTAACGAGACAATTGTGAAACCGGAATTAAAGCGGAAAACTCCTTTGAGTGATGCAGAACGAATAAAAAAGCGGGAAGAAACATTGGAGCTGCTTTATTCCCTCCAAGATAAAATCAAGGTGGAATCCGATGCAGTAGCTCCAAGAACAGATTATTTTTTTAGGGCGATGAAGTATCGGATGGAAAATAATGCAAAAAGTATTTTGGATAGTCTGCAATGGAAAACATCCAAACTGTGTGGCATTGGGATGGGGGTGGAGAAAGAGGTCGGTTCTCCTGCCCGGATAGATCTGATTGTGGCCGTAAGTGCGGCGGTCGGTTTGGTTGAACCGAAAAAAACTTTGGTTATGGCTGTGGATGGAGAAGATGTGACGCCGTTCTCTCTAGGGAGCCTCATCAAGAGAATCCGTGGGCCACAAGGTTCGATGGTTACATTGAGTCTGGTTTCTCTCGATTCTAGAGAGGTCTCCAACATCACTTTTAATCGCGAAGACTTGTGCGCAACGAGTGTGGACAATTAAAACAGCTTACCATTGCAAGCCAATGTCATAAGTGTTAGACCCTCCCAAAATTCGGGAGGATTTTTATGGTTCAGGCAAAAATCGGTGTCATCGGCGGAAGCGGGCTCTATGAAATAGAAGGGCTCAAAGTTCTTGAAGAAAAAAGTGTCGACACGCCATTCGGCAAACCCTCCGATGCCATCCTCATCGGCGAACTCGACGGCCAAAACATCGCTTTCTTGCCTCGCCACGGCCGCGGGCATGTTATCTCCCCGACCGAAATCAATTTTCGGGCCAACATTTATGCGCTGAAATTGTTGGGGGTGGAGCAGATTTTTTCGGTGAGCGCGGTCGGTTCGATGAAAGAGGATATCCCACCGGGCGATATTGTGATCGTCGATCAGTTTATCGATAGGACCCGTTCGCGTCCTTATACTTTTTTTGAAAAGGGGATTGTAGCCCATGTCAGTTTTGCCGATCCGGTTTGCCCTGCACTTTTTAATGTGGCGTTTGATGCCGCAAAAAAAGCGGGGGCGAAAGCCCACAAGGGGGGAACCTACATTTGCATCGAGGGGCCGATGTTTTCTTCCCGCGCTGAATCGAAACTTTACCGCTCTTGGGGGGTTGATGTGATCGGCATGACCAATTTGCAGGAGGCCAAACTTGCGAGGGAGGCCGAAATTTGTTATGTCACGATTGCGCTTTCGACCGATTATGATTGTTGGCATGAGTCTGAAGAGGCAGTTGATGTGGCGATGGTGGTGGCCACGATCAAAAAAAATGTGGCCACGGCCAAAGCTATTATCAAAACAGCGGTTGAAAATATTCCGGCGAAACGGGACTGTTTTTGTGGGTCGGCATTGAAAAATGCGATCATGACCGATCCGAAAAAAATCAAACCGGAAGTCAAAAAACGTTTGGAAGCCATCACAGGGAAATATTTATAATGGAAAGCATCGGAGCTTATCTCAAGCGCCAGAGGGAAATGCGCAAAATCAGTCTGGAAGAGGTTGGGCAAGTGACCAAAATCAGTATGAATTTGCTGAAATCTTTGGAAGCCGACGATCTGGAAGCCCTTCCGGGAAGCATTTTTGCAAAGGGTTTTGTAAGGGCTTACGCGCGCGCAATCGGTCTCAATGCGGATGAGGCGCTGCTACAGTTTGAAGAGTATTTGAAGACCACGCATGCAGAAAATGCAAATAAAAAAGTAAAGGTAAAATGGTTGCGGCCCGGCGGCCTGCAGCTCAAACCGTGGGTCTTTTTTGTTTTCTTGATGATTTTTATCGTGCTCGTGGCCTATCTGACATCGCGATGATTACCAAAAAGGTACAAGTTCTCTCCGAAACGATCAAAAAACTGCTGCACTGCCATGCCGATGAAAATCTGAAAAATATTTTGGCCAAGGCCCATCATGCCGACATCGCCACTGTTTTAAGTGAAATGGATGTCGCTGGTCAGACTCAGATTTTTTTGCTGCTTAAAAATACGGAACAGATGGCGACGGTTTTATCCGAGTTACAGCTCGATCTGGTTTCAGGACTTCTCGAACATTTGGGAGCCGAAAAATCGGCTGAAATTTTGAGCCATGTCTCTCCCGATGATGCGGCCGACATTTTGGAACAATTGCCGGAAGATTTATCCAGCGCCATTTTGCTCCGCCTCAAAAAAGAGGAGGCCGAAGAGGTTGAAGAGCTGATCCGCTATCGCCCAGATACAGCCGGTGGCATCATGTCGCCGGAAGTTTTTTCACTGGAAGAAGAGATGACAGTCGCCGAGGCGATTGAACAGTTGCAGCAGGCGCGAAGTGTCGAAACTGTTTTTTATCTCTATGTCGTCAACACGCAAGGCCAACTCGTTGGTGTTCTTTCGTTGAAAAAATTAATTCTCGCAGCCCGAACCATAAAACTCAAAGAGATCATGGACAAAGATCCCGTCCGGGTGCGGGTCGATGAAGATCAGGAAGAGGTGGCCCGCACCGTTTCGCGCTACAATTATCTCTCGCTGCCGGTCATCGATTCTTCTAATGCGCTGGTCGGTGTGGTGACGGTGGACGATGTGATTGATGTGATCAAGGAAGAGGCGACCGAGGATCTTTTGCTGATGACTGGCGCCGGAAAAGAGGCGATGACGGAAAGTACGGTGATGGAGAGCCTCAAAAAAAGAATGCCTTGGTTTTTGGTCACACTTGTCGGCGGTTTGATTGCCTCGGAAGTCATTGTCCGTTTTACTCCGTTTATTACAAAAGTCGGTTTGCTGGCCGGTTTCATCCCGCTTGTTTTGGCGATGGGGGGAAATATCGGAACCCAATCGATGACGATCGTGGTCAGTTCGCTGACTCGCGGACAATGCAGCTTGAGTCAGGTCTGGGATGCGATGTTTCATGAATTTCGTTTGGCGCTGATTTTGGGTGTTTCGTATGGATTTTTGCTCGCCCTTTTTATCGGACTTCGTTACGGCACTTGGCCCTTTCTCCCCGTCGCGATCGGTGTGGCATTAGCCCTGTCGATGATTATCGCTGTGGCGGTAGGGACATCGATTCCCATTTTGTTCAAAAAAATCGGAATCGATCCGGCCGTAGCGACCGGCCCCTTCGTCACCACGCTCGTCAACATTTTTTGCATGTGGGTCTACTTCGCCTTGGCTACGTATCTGATTGGGAACACGGCGTGAATTTCTTGTTAAATTTCTTGTTATTTTAAATGGAGATGGTTATATTAGCCTCGGAGTGTATAAAATGAATTTTCGTCGTATTACAGTAAGCCCGCAGCAAATGGGTGGTGTTCCCTGCATTAGGGGCTTGAGAATTCCGGTTGCTACCATTATAGAAATGGTTGCTCAAGGAATGGACAGGTCTGAAATCTTGAAGAATTATCCCGATTTGGAAGAGGCGGATATTGCAGAAGCCCTCCAATATGCAGCAGAAGCTGTTCGTGAAAGAGAAATCCCCCTTCTTAAAGCATCGTGAAATTTCTAATCGACAATGCGCTTTCCCCCACTGTTGCTTCCGGATTACAAAAAGGGGGATATGAGGCCGTTCATGTGCGTGAATACCATTTGCAATCTGCTACGGATGAAATTTTATTGGATAGAGCTATAAAAGAAAATCGAATATTGGTTTCATCGGATACCGATTTCGGAACTTTACTGGCAATGCGGAAAGATAAAAATCCTTCCATTATTCTTTTTCGCCATGAAGTGGAAAGAGACCCAAAAGGGCAGGTTGCACTTCTTCTCAAAAATTTGCCCCATCTCCAGGAAGCTTTGACAAAGGGTTCTGTGGTCGTTTTGGAAAGAACTCGCATCCGTATTCGCCAACTTCCAATTTAACCCTATTTCATTAACGGCAATCCTAAAAGAGCTCGCGCCACCCGAATCTCATCTTCCACTCCCCATATCGGTCGTAAAGATGATGGGCTCCGAGAAGCAATGGCAAATCGGAATCTTGATTTTTTAGGCCGTTTTGTGATTTAAAGGGAGCAACCATGAACTCAAAAGACGAGGCCATCATCCTCCGCACCGTAAAGTATGGTGAGGCCGATATTATTGCAACCCTCTTTACCAAAAACAGCGGGCGGATTTCCGGTTTGGCCAAGGGGGGGGCGAGGTCCAAAAAACGATTTGGGACCGCGTTGGAAAATGGAAATCTCGTTGAGATCTCTTTTGAAGCAAAACCGGGGAGAGACCTTGTTTTTTTGCAAGAGGCGTCGCTTGTCGGGTTTCAACGGACTTGGCGGACTTTTTTAGAAGGGATTACTGCAACCAGTTTTGTATTGGAATTGGTGCTGAAGACATTGCCGGAACATCAACCTTCTTTGGCCAAGTTTCAACTCCTCACCGACTTTTTGACCTATCTCGAAAAAGAGAATGCCAAACAGCTTCTCTTCGATTTTCAGTTGCATTGGCTCTCCCTTTCCGGTTGGGAACCCAATTTTGAAACTTGCGGCATCTGCGGTCTGAAGGTGTCTGATACTTTCAGCCCTGAAAGTGTCAGACACTTTCAGGGAGTTCTTGACCATTATTGGACCCATGTCGTCTCGCAGCCCTTTTTGACGCGGCCATTGCTTGAGGAGACCCTTTTGGTGTAGGATGGGACGCGATGAACAGACGGCTTAAACAATTTCTCCCCTATCTGATTTTGTCGCTTTTGATCCACTTTCTGGCCCTTTTGTATTTCAGAATCCCCGAAAAAAATCCGATGGAGGCGCTGCAGACCGAGAGCCCGATTTGGATCGATCTCAAAAATGGGAAAATGGAAATCGCCGATATTGCCCAGCCCAAAGTGGAAGAGAGGCCGACGGACCCCCGTTTTTTGGGAGCTTATGACAGCCATGTGAAAGAAGAGCAGGTGGCGAAAAGACAGGGGAGGGGGGGGGTGGCCGGAGAAAATAAACAAAAGCAGAAAGTTCAAAAAGAAAAAGAGGTCGTCGAAAAGCTGGAAAAATTTGATAAGGGGCTGGTCGCTGTCAAAGAATCGAAGCAAAAACCGCAGCCCTCTTTTGAAGAAGGGGAACCGGGTGAAGCGCCGGCCGACGATTTTTATCCCGATTTCAAACGGGGAAAGAGGACCTACCTGAATGTTTTGCGTTTTCCCGATGTCCAATATTTTGTCCGTCTCAAAAGAGTTTTCAAGCTGACATTCAATCCGTTGGCCCCGCTCAAAGAGGCCTATTTTGCAAATCAGATCAGTCGCGGAAGAATTGAAACGGTGCTGGGTGCTTCTCTTGATGCGGGCGGCAATCTGGCCGAACTTTTTATTTTCAAAAGTTCCGGCATCGAACGATACGATCAGGAGGCCCTCCGGACCATCAAGGCCTCATCCCCCTTTTCAACACCGCCCGCCAAATTGCTCGATAAAGAGGGGCTCCTCAGGATGAGCTGGACTTTCACGGTCTATCTGTAATGTCGGTATCTCTCGCAAAAGCGGGGTCTGTTTTGGGATGGTCGATATTATAATGAAGACCACGGCTTTCTTTGCGGCTGCTCGCAGAGCGTATAATCAGGTCGGCGACGAGGCTTAAATTTCTCAATTCGAGCAGGTTTTTGGTCAGCTTGAAATTTCGGTAATATTCATTGATCTCTTCAAGTAACAGTTTAATCCGGTTGGCCGCTCGTTTTAGCCGTTTGTCTGAACGAACAATGCCGACATAATTCCACATAAAAGTCCGGATCTCCTCCCAATTTTGGGAGATCACCACCTCTTCATTGATATCGGTTGCCCCTTTGGGATCCCAAGGCCGGATATTTTTTTCGAGGGAAATTTCTTCGGCCTCACGGATCGCACTTTCCGCCGCGTGATTGGAAAACGTTGCCGCCTCCAAAAGGGAATTGCTCGCAAGCCGGTTGGCGCCATGAAGACCGGTGTGGGCCACTTCGCCGCAGGCATAAAGCCGCAGCAACGTGGTATGTCCCTGTAAATCGCAACAGACACCGCCGCAAAAATAATGGGCCGCCGGCACAACGGGGATCGGTTGTGTGGTCATGTCGATTCCGTAACGGAGACAGGTTTGATAAATATTCGGAAAATGTTCCCGGATAAACGTTGCCGGTTTGTGGGTGATGTCTAGCAATACGTACGGGTCGCCGGTTTTTTTCAGTTCAAAATCGATCGCACGTGCCACAATGTCACGCGTTGCGAGTTCACCGCGCGGATCGTATTTTTTCATGAACGACTCGCCGCTTCTCAATCGCAAAATGCCTCCTTCACCCCGCACCGCTTCGGAAATCAGAAAATTTTTTGCTTGAGGATGATACAGACAAGTCGGATGAAACTGGACAAATTCCATATTGGCAAGTTGACATCCCGCGCGCCACGCAAGCGCCATGCCGTCGCCCGATGCGGCATCGGGGTTGCTTGTGTAGAGATAGACTTTGCCGGCCCCTCCCGTTGCAAGCATTGTTATCTTGGCGGCAAAGGTTTGTATGGCGCCGGTTTGTGTGTTCAAAACGTAGGCCCCATAACATTTTGTCGGCGTGGATTGCCTCTCTTTCGGTAAATTCCGATCGGTGATGAGGTCGACCCCCATCTGATATTCAAAAAATTGAATATTCGGATGCTGCGAGCAGGCATCCACCAGCGCCTTTTCAATCGCAAATCCCGTTGCATCGGCGGCGTGGGCGACACGGCGTGCGCTATGTCCCCCTTCGCGTGTCAGATCGAGATCGCCGGTCTGGCGGCGCGAAAAAGGAACGCCCATTTGGATTAATTCCTTAATTTGATGCGGGCCATCTTCAATCACGCGGCGGACAACCTCTTCATGACAAAGCCCGCAGCCGGTCTGTAAAGTATCCTGAATATGTTTTTCAAAAGAATCAGTCGGGTCCAGAACAGCGGCGATGCCTCCCTGCGCTTTTGCGGTGGCTCCCTCTGAACGGGAAAGTTTGGTGACGATTCCCACTTTGCCGTGAGGCGCCACTTTGAGGGCAAAGTAGAGTCCCGCCAAACCGCTTCCCAAAACCAGAAAATCACTTTGAATCATAACAAACTTGCTATCATAGCCTCATTGGGGTTACAAGGCGTTCATGCCCCTCACTTTGCGCGAACGTTTTCTCAATATCCCCAATTATATTACGATGGGTCGGTTTGTGGCGGTGCCGATCATGATGATGGTGATGCTTTTTATGAACGACCGTGATCTTTCCAAAGAGTTGTTGAACAAAATTTTAAGTATCGCCGCGGCAGTGGTTTTTCTTTTGGCGATGGTTTCCGACATGGTCGACGGCTATTATGCAAGAAAGTATAATATTGTTTCCACTTTTGGGCAATTTTTTGATCCCTTGGCAGACAAGCTTTTATTTTTGGTGGCGATGATTTTCATGGTGCAGCTCGGACGCATGCCTGCGTGGATCGTCTGCATTTTTTTGGGGCGCGAAGTGATAGTCACGGCACTGCGCGGCGTGGCGATTGACGAGGGGATTGTTATTCCAGCCGGCCATTTGGGCAAATACAAATCGGCGTTGATCAGCACCGTAACGGCCGGCCTGCTGATTCACTATCCCTTGTTTGGCACCAACTGGCGGATGATAGCGTGGGTCTTCATCTGGCCGGCCCTTGTTTTTTCCCTCATGTCGGGTGTTCACTACACGGTGGGATTTGTCCGGGAACTGAAAAGAAGATAATGGAGCGGGAGACGGGTCTCGAACCCGCGACCTCAACCTTGGCAAGGTTGCGCTCTACCAACTGAGCTACTCCCGCGTGGCAAAACGCTGAAAAAAGGCCATCTACTTCGTTGTCCGTCGTCGCAAAATCCTCACATACCATCAAAGGTATGCTGCGGTTTTGCTCCTAGGACTGCCTCGTATCTGGACCTTTTTGAGCGTTTTGCAATCAGCATTCGCAGAGCGCTTCTCATAACAACACAACCAAAAAATGCAACCAAGAAACCTAAAATCCTTTTATCTTGGATGCGGCATTGATCGTTAAATAGGCAATGAGGCAGCCGACCAACAAAACCAAAAGCGCGAGCCAATGTTGATCGACCGGAAAATGGCTTGCGGCGCCCATTCCAAACAACATCGGAACGGATAAATACGTGTTCAATTTAGAGGTATTTGTCGCCCGCTTGACAATGCCGGCCATCTCCGGCGGATTTTGTCCGGCTTTCACCCATCCGATGATTTTTTTCTGTGCCGGCCAGATGATAAACCAGACGTTGAACCACATGATGATTCCCAACGCGCCGCCAAATGTGATCCAGAAACCGTAAGAGCTGGCGAAAAGGCCCGAAAAACCACCCTCGCTGGCGACCCAAAAATTCCAGTAAATGATGAACAGTCCCGAAAGGAGTGTCAACATGGCCCCCCATCGAAACCAGAAGAGGGCCCTTGGCATTAACTCAGGCACCACCTTCTTTTTGGTATCGGCGTCGAGCAATTTGGCAAAATGGACATTCACGAAATTGAAGAAGTAGAGCATCCCTATCCACGTAATTCCGGCCATGAAATGGACCCAGCGCGATAGGAATGGGACCAACAGATTGGTATCAATTCCAAACATATCTCCCCCTTTGTTAATTAGTGACTATTGCGGCGTAAATTAAAGGATTCCGAAAAAGGCGTCAACCACTAAAAGTATCTGAAAAATAATCATTTTTTTCTTTGACACGTCTGGGAAAAAAAACTATGTAAAACCCACTTTAAAGTTCAAAGGAGGATTTTAATTTCATGGCAGCAATCATTCTACCGACAGAAAAACAGACCCGTTCTGAATTTGCCAAGCTTTTGGAGGCCAAAGAGACCCAAGTCAAAATCGAAGAGGGAAACCTTGTTAAGGGAAAGGTGGTTCACATCACCAACGATTATGTCACCTTAGACATCGGTTTCAAATCAGAAGGACAAATCCCGACAAACGAGTTTAGAAATAGCCAACATCAGATCACGGTTCAACCCGGAGATGAGGTCGAGGTTTTACTCGAAAATGTGGAAGATGAAAACGGGATGATCCGTCTCTCCAAAGAGCGGGCCGATGCGCTCAAGGCGTGGGATACCCTTGTCAAAATTCAGGAGGCCGATGGTGTTGTGGAAGGGGTCGTGATCGGCAAAGTCAAAGGAGGTTTGGCGGTCGATGTCGGTGTCAAAGCCTTTTTGCCCGGCTCTCAAATCGAATCGCGTCCTTCCAAAAATCTCGATAAATATCTCGGCAAGCGTTTCAAATTCAAAATTTTAAAACTGAACAAACGTCGCGGCAATATCGTTTTGTCCCGCAAAGGGGTGATGGAAAAAGAAAACGACACGTTGAAAGAACAGGTTTTGCAAAATATTCGGGTGGGGCAGGTTTTGGAAGGGACCGTCAAGAATGTGACCGACTATGGTGCTTTTATCGATCTCGGCGGTATCGACGGCCTGCTCCATGTGACCGACATGAGTTGGGGACGGATCAATCATCCCTCCGATCTCTTCAAGGTCGGGAGTGATGTGCGTGTGGCGGTGCTTAAATTTGACGAGACAAATCAGCGCGTCTCCCTCGGTTACAAACAGCTTCAGGAAGATCCGTGGACCGATGTGGAAGGCCGCTTTCCGGTCGGGTCGCGCATTAAGGGGAAGATCGTTTCATTGACCGATTACGGTGCTTTTGTGGAACTCTCACCGGGTATCGAAGGTTTGGTCCACATCTCCGAAATTTCATGGAACAAAAAAATGAAACACCCGTCGCAGGAATTGACGGCAGGACAAGAGGTGGAAGCGATCATTCTCGATTGTGATGTGGTTGCCCGTCGGATAGCCTTAGGCATGAAACAGCTCAAACAAAATCCGTGGGAGGTGTTAGTACAGCAATGTCCGGTCGGTTCCAAAGTGCAGGGGACGGTCCGGAATGTGACCGATTTCGGCCTCTTCGTCGATTGCGGTGTTGGCGTCGATGGTCTCGTCCATATTTCCGATATGGCATGGGTTCAGAATTTTGCGCATCCGCAGGATCTTTATAAAAAGGGAGAATCGGTAGATGTGGTGGTGATGAATGTCGATCCCGATGCGGAACGCTTTTCCCTCAGTCTGAAAACGTTGCAAAACAATCCGTGGGAGACCATTCGTTCCCGCTATCCTCAAGGGACGCAGGTAGAGGGGAAAGTAACCGCCGTGCATCTTGCCGGCGCGGTTGTGGAACTGGAGGGGGGTATGGAAGGATTGCTCCCTAAGTCGGCCGCCTCCAAAGAAATCAAAGTGGGCGATACATTAAATTTGGTTGTGCAAACGGTGGATGAAGAGGGACGCAAGTTTCATCTTGTCATTGCGAGCCCCATGAGCTTGTCGAATGGGGCGAAGCAATCTAAATCGAAATGAAAAAATGGGGTAAAAGGCTTGGCCTTGTTTTTTTGATTCTCTTTGCCATCGTCGGCATCACGAGAATGTGTGCCACACCAGTCACCCCTTTTGGAAGCGCCATCGGTGTTATCAATGTAGAGGGGACTCTCTGGGTCTCCGATGATCTCGTCAAGCAGATCGAATCTTTCCGAAAAAATAGCCGTATTCGTGCGGTGGTGGTCCGTATTAATTCACCGGGGGGGACCGTCGGGGCCTCGCAGGAAATTTATTCCGCATTACAATCGCTGGGCGCCAAAAAACCGGTGGTGGCTTCCATGGGAACCATTGCCGCTTCGGGCGGTTTGTATGTCGCGATGGGGGCTAAAAAAGTTTTTGCCGATCCGGGGACGTTGACCGGTTCCATCGGTGTCAAAATGGAACATGTCGATTTGGGTGGTCTCTTGAAATGGGCCGGTATCGGGATGGAGACGGTCAAGAGCGGGCGTTACAAAAATATGGCCTCGTTCACCAAACCGCTGACGCCGGAAGAAACAAAATTTTTCGAATCGTTGATGCAGGAAATTCACGCCCAGTTTAAAGAGGCAGTTTCTCAGTCGAGAAATATCCCGATGAACAAACTCGACACCTTTGCCGATGGCCGCATTTTTACCGGAGCAAGAGGTTTGGCATTGGGCCTTGTCGATCAGCTCGGCGATTTTCCGAGCGCGGTGAAAGCGGCGGCGGCCATGGCCGGTATTAAAGGGGAGCCGGAACTTGTTTACGGCGAAAAAGAGGTGGCTTGGTGGGTGAAGTCTCTTTTTGGTCAGGCCAAGGCGGCCTCACTGGGGCCGATGGCTTTTTATTTATATCCATAATTTAAGGAGGATGCATGAACAAAAGTGATTTGGTGCAAAGAGTCGCCGGCCGATTGCCGAATCTCGCATTCAAGGATGTCGAAGTGATCGTCAACACGATCTTCGATTCCATGGGGAGAACGCTTTCAAAAGGCGACAGGATCGAGATCCGCGGTTTTGGCAGTTTTGAAGTGCGCGTGCGTCATCCCAGAACGGGGCGTAATCCGAAAACCGGAAAGTCGGTGGATGTGGGGACGAGAAAAGTCCCATTTTTTAAAGTGGGGAAAGAACTTAAGGAAAAGGTGAACAATGGCGGCTGATAATTTATGGACTCCGTGGCGGATGGAGTACATCAAGGACAATCGCCAAAAAACGGGGGAGGGGCCTTGTGTTTTTTGTGAACTCAAAGGGGGGGCGCCGAGTCCGGAAAATCTTGTCTTGTATCGCGGAAAGCAAAATTACATTGTGATGAACCGTTTTCCCTATACATGCGGTCATCTCATGATTGTTTCAAATACGCACACAGCCGATCTTAAACAGTTGCCGAAAGATTCTTACGGAGAAATTTTGGAACTGACCGTCGAAAGCATCGCCATTTTGAAGGAAAAATTAGGCGCCGAAGGTTTTAATTGCGGATTGAACGTGGGGCGTATCGGCGGTTGCGGCATTCTCGATCATTTTCACTGGCATGTCGTGCCGCGTTGGATGGGCGATACGAATTTCATGCCGGTTTTGAGCGGCGCCCGCACGATGCCCGAATATTTATCCGAGACGTACAGGCGTCTTGTGGACCAGTTTCAAAAAATCTAGGGGGAAATAATGAAACGCTTAATCTTCGCAACAATCATGGCCTTGCTCTTTTTCACTTTACTCAATTTCGTCTACTGCAACCTCGACAAACAGACTTTTGCCTATTCCGTTGTGTTCAAGTTTTACATTCCGGTCATTTTGCCGAACGGTTTTCAATCCTTGCCGCTGCCACTCGGGTTTGTTCTGCTCATCACTTTTTGTGTCGGGATGATTACGATTGCGTTGATAGAAGCCCTCCCGTCTCTTTATAAAACGTTCGAGCTCCGCGCTAAAAACAAAAAAATCCGCGAATTGGAACGGGAGCTGAATGTGGCGAGGCAGTTGGCCGGCGTGGAAAAGAAAAGTCCGTGATGTCATTGCGAGCCCCATGAGCTTGTCGAATGGGGCGAAGCAATCTCGATTTATCCCCTCAACCCCTTTTTCGATCTCTTGATTTTTTTGAGGGCCTCTCCGGCATCGTCGGGGGACGGGGCTTGCGGCGCTTTTGCTTTGGACATCTGTTTCAATTTGACCGCCTGCTCTTCGGCAAGGCTAGTGGGGCCGGCAGTGAAAGTCGATGTTTGCAGGGCCGCCAACTGTTCCGGCGTGGCGGTGGCGGCCACTTTTTGCATCGTCTCTTTCGTTTCTTCCTTGAATCCCTGTTTTTTCAGGAGACCATCGAACATGAGCTCCAAACGGCGGAGCGGCGACGGATTTTCGTCGAGCATTTTTTTGATTTTTTGTTTGGCGTCGGCCTTGATCAAAATCAGATCGTCCGACTGGCGAAATTCTTTTTTGAGCCCTTCGAAAAACCGGTTTAAATTTTGGGCGTCGAGACCGCAAGAGGGGGCGATCGATTCGTTAATCAGTTGTCCCAGCCCCTCATCGGTATATTTCCCCTCGTTGATCCGCATCGGATCGAAGGGGATTTTGACTTCTCCCTCGTAACGGTATTTGCCGAGGGTTAAAAATTCATCATGGTTGATTTTGAAATGACCGTCGGGTTGTTGGAACGGTTCAAAAGCGGCGCGCCAAATCTCTTTGGAGTGTTTTTTGGTATCGACAAAACCGTAGTCCCACAAGAAATCGATAAATTCTTTTGGGTAGTGAACGGAACCATCCGGCCCTTTATCGACCGAGACCCAGATAAATTCCATGACATTTTCAGGTGTGGCCATATCTTATTCAAAATTTAGCGCGTCTACTAAATTTCTTCAAGTAACTTGTTGTATGCATCCGGATCCAGTTTTATTTCCCTTAAAATTTCTCTTATCAAAGGTTTGGAAATGTCCCGTCCCGGGTGATGGGGAATCGTAGTGGTTCTCCCATCTGCATGGCGATAAAAAACATGAGACCCTTTTTGACGTGTCCTAAAAAACCCGAGATGGAAAATGAGTTTTTCGAGACGATGGGCAGTAACAATTTTGAGGCGGCTCACGATGCAATCTCAACGGTATGCACACCCACAAATTCCGGAAAATCAGTTTCTCCACTGGCCTTTGCCTCTTCCATGCAGAGTTCCAGTACCTGCTGAACATTTTTTTGCAATTCGTCGAGAGTGGCCGCCTGCGTATGACCACCGGCCAGCCCGGGAATAATGGCTACATAGAGTTTGCTCTCTTCATCCCATTCAATCACGACTGGAAAACGAAACTTTTTCATGGGCTTAGTCTACCATTTCAATTTCTGAATGGCAAAACAAAATTTTTATCCGTTTCTCTCGTCGGAACCGAACGGCCTGCCGTAGTCGTAGTTGTCTCTGAAATCCATTTCAAAGGCGCCGTCAGCACGGGAGAGCGCCGCTCTATCAGTTCTTCCATCCTCGTGAACGCGGGTGATATTTTCTGCCGCTTGCGCACGGGTTCTGTCCCGCTCTCTTAAATAACCACCGGGTCCGAGCAACAGGTCGTTTTGATGATTCATTACTTTGGTCTCTAACCCTTTCCATTTTGTCGCTTCTTGGGCAATTTCAACTGCTCCAGCCGAATTTATTCGAGCGACCTCTTCTTGTGTCTCTTGGTATTCTTTAAAACCTAACCATTGAAACAGACTGTTGAAGACCTGCCCAAGTTGACCGATGCCGGCGGCCATGAGTTGGGTGTTGGTGCCGTCTTTGGCGATGTCTAGCTGTGTTTTATTGTTATCCCGAGCAATGCCTAACTGGGTGACATTGTCGTCTGTGTTCATCCGCTCCAGATGATCAAATGGTTCGCTTCCATCCGGAAGTTTGGCCTCCAAGTTTACATCCGTACCTATTTTTCCTGCTGCTATCATATTTTTATCCTCCTTGCCCGCCATTTTGGCGGATTGTTAATGATTGTTAACCGACCGGATTCCCATAATTTTTGTAATCGGCCTCTGCTTTTCGTTTTTCGTCCGAAATTTCTTTTCGGGCATAAACGGAAGCGGCGGCATATTGCGATGTTACCGAATCAAATTGGTTTTTAGCCAACACCTCGGTTTGAACTTTCCGTTTGGTGTTCAGGGCCGTTGCTTCGGCCTTTGCCCTTTTGCCATCCTCTTTTGCCTCTTGATATTGATGGACGCTCAAACCCATCTGGGCCCCCATGCCGGCACCCATAACGGCTCCCGCCGGGCCAGCAACGAGAAAGCCAGCGACTCCTCCGACGATTCCTCCACCAATTACTTTAAATCCTCCCCACATATTTATATCTCCTTCAAAAATCCTTCCCTTTCACTAAAGTTATCGGCATGGTAGGGGTCAAGAGTTGCGTGAGAGTAAAAAAAAAGTGTGCACCACTCCGGCCCCGTGTCAGAGCACGGGGTAAACTCTAGACGGAGTCCAGTAATTTCAATAACTTATGAATGCCGGCATGAATCTTCGCACTCTTTCCAAAACCATCAGCCAGATTGAAAATCGAGAGGGGGATTATCTCAAAGTTTTGGCAAAACTCTATTCCCAAAGGAGGGGGGCCCCCATTTTAGGGATCACCGGCCTTCCGGGGGCCGGCAAATCGACCTTAGTTGATCAGCTCATCCATCATTTGCGGGGCTTAAAAAAATCGGCGGGGGTGATTGCCATCGACCCCTCCAGCCCTTTTACGGGTGGGGCCCTTTTGGGCGATCGTGTCCGAATGCAGCGCCATGCCACCGACGACGGCGTTTTCATCCGCTCGCTCGGCAGTCGTGGCGCACATGGGGGGCTCTCTGCGGCGACGCGCGATATTGCCGTCTGCCTCGACGCGTTCGGTTTTGATCAGATCATTATAGAGAGTGTCGGGGTGGGCCAAACTGAACTCGACATTATGGGATTGGCCACAACCACCGTTGTGGTTTTGGTTCCGGAAGCAGGTGATGCGGTGCAGACGCTCAAGGCCGGTCTCATGGAGATTGCCGATATCTTTGTCGTCAATAAGGCCGATCGCCCCGGCGCCAAGGAGATGAAAACAATGCTGGAGGAAGTTGCATATGGTAGCAGGTATCATATGCAACTTCCGGTGGTTCTGACACAAGCCGATAAAGGTATGGGGGTTGAAGAGCTTTGGAATAGGGTGGGCCAACATGCCGAAATTTTAGTGAAAGATTCGATGCATGCGCGACATCAAGAAAGCCTGCGAAAAGCGCAATTTTTGGAGATGTGCGGCGAGATGGCCAAACGAGAATTCGAGAAAAAATTCACGACCGACAAAAAGCTGAAACATTTATTAGAAGAGGTCTTAGAAAAAGTCGGCTCCGAAAAAATCAACCCTTATGAAGCATTAGCCAAAATTTCAAAAACCATCATATAGTGCCAGGCACCTTATGAGTGTGGCTGGGGGCGGAGTCGAACCGCCGACCTAGGGGTTATGAATCCCTCGCTCTCACCAACTGAGCTACCCAGCCGATTTATTAACAATTTTCGGCAACTTGCATTTTCGTAGAATCTTTGTCAAGTATGCCGCCCATGTCTCACCCCATCCTTGCCATCGTCGGCCGGCCGAATGTCGGGAAGTCGCGGCTTTTCAATCGCCTCATTGGCGGCAGCGCCAAAGCGCTCGTGGACGATCAACCCGGAGTCACTCGCGATCGCCACTACGGTGTCGCCGATTGGCGCGGCCGCGAATTTATCGTCGTCGACACCGGCGGTCTCATTCCGGGGGCCGAAGATCCCCTCGACAAAAAGGTCTGGGGTCAGGCCTTTTTGGCAATCGAAGAGGCCGATTTTATTCTCTGTTTGATGGATGGGCTGGAGGGGCCGACCGCGGTCGACGAGGTGTTAGTTCGTGAACTTCGCAAATCAAACAAACCGGTCTTTTTTTGCGTCAACAAAATTGATGAAGCAACCCACGAAAAAGAGACTTTTGAATTCAGCCGGCTGGGGCTCAAAAATCTCTATCCCGTTTCTGCGGAACATGGCCGCGGCGTCTCGGATCTGTTGGAGGCCATTTATGGCAAATTGCCACCCTCACCCTCCGTCACACTACCGGCGGACAGGCAACCCTCTCCCATCCAGGGAGAGGGAGTTTTACGAGTGGCCATTATCGGGCGGCCGAATGTCGGCAAATCGACCTTCATCAATAAACTGGCCGGTCTCGAAAGGGTGGTTGTCCATGAAGAGGCCGGCACGACGCGCGATGCGATTGATGTCGTGATCGAAAGGGGAGGGAAAAAACTTGTTTTGGTCGACACGGCCGGCATCAAAAAAAAGAGTGCGACCAAAACGCGTCTTGAAAAATTCAGCGCGATGAAAAGCCTTAAGGCGATGGATCACAGCCAACTGGTCTGCCTTCTCTTGGATGCCACGCAAGGTGTAACCCATCAGGATTTGCAACTGGCCCATACCGTTTGGGAGGCGAAAAAGGGGCTGCTCTTTTTGGTCAACAAATGGGATCTCATGAAGGCCTCTCTCAAAAAATATGTCGAAGATGTGACGCCGCAATTCGGAGAATTGCGTGAGGCGCCGCTTTTGGTCGTCTCCGCCAAGACGGGCCAAAATTGCGAAGCCATTTGGGACACTTTGTTTACCATTCAATCGGCAATGGAAAAAAGACTCTCGACATCTGCCTTGAACGAATGGCTTGAAAAAATACTCGTCTCGCATCCGCTTCCGATGTATAAAGGAAAAAACGTCAAAATTTTTTACGGAACGCAGGTGGGGGTTGAACCGCCCCATTTTGTTTTTTTTACTAATTACCCGCAGGGGGTACCGGTTTCGTATCGCCGCTATCTTGCGCGACAATTGCTGATGGCGATGGGGGGGCTTAAAATTCCGCTGGCATTGACGTTTCGCTTGAGGAAAAAATGAAAACGATCCGGAATGCGATCACAACGGTCGTCCGCAATTTTTTCAAACATGATGGCTTCTATCTGGCCACTCATATCTCTTTTTGCGGGCTTCTCTCATTGGTCCCGATGATTTTGCTCGCCGTTTCGATTACCGGATTTCTTTTGGGGTCCTCGAACGACATTTATCAGCAGCTCATCAACGTGATTACCGACCTGTTGCCGCAGGGAAAAGATTTTTTGATGAACAACCTGCGCGAGATTGTCGGTCAGCGCCATTCCCTCGGTGTTTTGGGGTTTGTCATGCTTATTTTTATCGCATCGCTTCTGTTTGGTGCGATCGAGCGTTCTCTCGACATCATCTTTGAAACGGAAAAAAGCCGGAATTTTTTGCATTCCCGTTTTATCGCCATCAGTATGATTGTGGTCATTTCGCTTTTCTTCTTTTTGCCGACCATCGCCGATCTATTGACCAAAGGGCTTGTCCGATTCGGGTTTCATTTTCCGCTGGGAGACTTCATTCGCGGCAAAGGGTTTCTCGTTCTTTTCACCTTTTTTGCTTTTGTCCTGATTGTGATGGTGGTGCCGCACCATAAAATTCGTTTTCGCTATGCGATGGTCGGCGGCCTCTTTTTTTCCTTTGGTGTCTATCTCGCCCGCGTCTGGTTTCGGTGGTATATGATGAAGGCCTTCAGTCAATATAATGTGATCTACGGATCGATCACCGCCCTCATTTTATTGGTCCTTTGGTTTTATTATGTCTCCAACATCCTTCTTTTTTCCGCCGAGATTGTGGCTTTTACACAACACAAAAAGGTTCTGACCAATAAGTAGCCGCATTTTCACGAGGAGCCGGATACTTCGTGAGGAACCGCCTGCCCGCCGGCTGTATGGAGGGGATACCTCACTGCGAATTGAATCCCCGCCGTCAAATGCTTATGGATCTCCTGATAGGCCCTCTGCTTGATGACAAAATCGGAGTGATAGAGTTGCGGGATCAAGACATTGGTGATGACCGATTTGTCCGACCGCTCCGGCAGGCGGCAGAATTTGGAAGGGGTTGTTTTATCCCGATCGGAATAGATCGAAGCGACATACACCCCATCCGGAAAATGTTTTTTGGAGAGGCGGCGCAGAAATTTCGATTTCGGAATCATTTGCCTTATCCCTTTCGACACAAAGCCGATCAATAGCGGGTAACTTAAAAGCAGCCACGGACTGCCACGATGCGGCGTCGCCAGTGTAATCAATGTATGAACCCGTTTTTGTCCGTCAAGATGGGTTAAATAATAGCGGCCGATCAATCCCCCTTTGGAATACCCAATGATACTGAAACGGGGAAGTTTGTATCTTCGGCACAAATTCTCAATTTTGGCCGCCACCAAAAGGGCCAAGCGGTCGATCGGCGCGGTGTTGAAGAGGTCAAAAAGGCCTCCTAAATTGATCGAAAAAACACCGAAACCATCCTCGCGCAACCGCGATTCCAGAATATGGAGACTCCGGCGCGTAGCCCCGAAGCCATACAAAATCAAAACAGGGTTTTTGCAATTTGTAAAATCGGTGAGACGGTCGATCGTGTTTGCCTCGGTCAACGTTCTAAAATAGATGTTGAAGCGGTGCCACTTGAATCGAAGACGACGCAATCGGTGCCAAAACCACATAAACCTATTCTACGATAACCTTGCACTTGTGGGCAAGATTTGTTAGCAAGGCGGTTCCTATGAATTTGGGGGAGAACCTTCTCAACTGGGTGGCGCGGAGTCAAAAACAGATTCTTTTTGTTTTGTGCGGCGGGATTGCTCTGTTTGTCTTTTTGGCTATGGCAACTTATTGGCAGAACAAAAAAGAGACCGATGCCCTGACGGCCCTGTACCAAGGCAAAAAAGATCCGGCTTTGTTGCAAAAGGTGGTTCAAGACTATCCGAGACAAAAAGCGGCGGCGATGGCTTTGGCCGATATCGGGTCGCAACAGTTGGCCGACAAGAATTTTGATGCCTGTGCCGCAACGTACGAAAAATTGGTTGAAACGATACATCATCCGTATTGGCGTGTTTTGGCATTGCATGGGGCCGGTACTTGCTGGCGCGGTAAAAAGGATTATAAAAAGTCGGCCGCATTTTTTGACCGGGCCGCCAAAGAGCCCGGCAACGAGGCCAAGGGATTGAGCCGCTTTGAGACATTGGTCAGTCTGCAAAAAGCCGGCGATCCTTCCGTGCAGAAAGGGCTTGAAGAATTGCTCAATGCCAAAGACCTTCCGCACGATTTAAGAGAAAAAATTGAAGAGGAAATATTATGGTTAGAATTACAGCCCGCTTCCTGATCCTCTTTTTCCTGTTTGTGTCGGTGGTTCCCGAAAGCGTTGCCGGAACAACGGTCTCTTTCGTCAAACGGAAATGGGTCGTTAAATTAAAACAGAATTCCTATTTCAACCGAAAACCGTTTCAATTTGCAAAACCGGTTGTCGACGGCGATAAAATTTTCGTCGGTGTCCAAAAAAATCTATTTTACGGCATCGACGCCAAACGGGGGAAAAAATTGTGGACCTTCAAAACACAAGGCCCTGTTTATTCCAAGGCGGTCGTTGCAGGAGACCGTCTCTACTTCTCCGATGCCAAAGGGACCCTCTACGCATTGAACAAAGAAAACGGGACGCTCGCATGGATTTCCAAAGTGGATGGCGAGGTTTTGTCATCCCCGTTGATTCTCGGCGACAAACTCTACATTGTCACCTTAGATAAAGAACTCGCACAGGTTGACATCCACAACGGCAATGTCTTGTGGCAGACATCTCAGACATTGCGGGAAAGGGGTTTCAGCATTGTCGGAGCGGCAGATCCCATTTTGGTCGAGGGGAACATTGTGACCGGATTTTCAGACGGTTCTCTGGTTGCTTTTAATCCCGCCAATGGTGATATCCATTGGGCAAGACAGTTGGGAGACCCCACAGCCGAATTTCACGATGTCGATGCAACTCTTCTTTTGGCAGGAAAATATGCCTATGTCTCCAGCGCCGATGGTAAATTTTTTGCCCTCGATCCCAAAACGGGAGAGAGTGTTTGGGAGACCCCTTTTGGAGGAGTCAATAATGCAACTGTTAGCGGGGATATCCTTTATGTAACAGCGGGCAGCACTGTCTATGCCGTCCGGGCCGAATCGGGAGAACCGATATGGGAGCAAAATCTTGACATCCCGGGTGTCTCAGCCCCCGTTATTTATGACAAATGGCTCTCCGTTGTCGCCACGAAGGGGAAAATCTTTTTTTTAGACAAAATGCAGGGAGATATTTTGTACGGCTATTATGTAAAAGGGGGGAGTTATTCCGATCCGATTATGGATCAAAACAGACTCTATATTCTATCCAATGCCAGCCGACTCTATGCCTTTCAATATAAATAACCTTGACTTAAAGGAGCCCCCATTGCTATGTAGCCGAATCCAAATTTTGAAGGGGTCTTTATGCCTGTAAGAATACGATTTAGCCGCGTCGGGACAAACAACAAGCCGCTTTTTCGGTTGGTTGCCACGGACCGAACCAATGCGCGGGGTGGAAGTTGTCTGGAGGTTTTGGGAACCTACAATCCGAAACTCGAAAAAGAGAAACTAAAAGTCAACAAAGAACGCCTCGATTACTGGTTTAAAAAGGGGGCCACTCCAAGCGAGTTGGTTAGCCAATTGCTCAAACAACAGGGGCTCGCTGCGAAATAGGGGGGGGATTATGGGAGAAGAGATAATCAAAGCCTTGGTAGAGACCATGGCAAAAGCCTTGGTCGACAAACCGGAAGAGGTGGAAGTGATTGAAGTCGAAGGGGAACAGACCACAGTTATCGAATTGAAAGTGGCCAAGGAAGATTTGGGTAAAGTGATCGGCAAAGAAGGAAGAACGGCAAGGGCATTAAGAACGATTCTCGGTGCGGCCTCCACCAAACTTCGTCGCCGCTCTGTTTTGGAAATAATTGAGTAGTTTGTGCGTTTTGACATCCTCACACTCTTTCCGGATTTTTTTGAGTCTCCATTAAAGATTTCCTTGATAGGTAAGGCCTTAGATCAAGAAAAATTGTCTGTTTTTATTCACGATATTCGAGATTTTACTTTAGATAAACACCATACTGTTGACGATACCCCTTACGGCGGTGGGGCCGGTATGGTGATGAAGCCGGAGCCTCTCGTTGCCACGATTGAATCGATTCCAAGGTCGGATAAATCGCTTCGTATTTTGCTTTCTCCACGAGGGAAACGCTTTGATCAGAAGATGGCCTCCAAATTGGCCGGCTTTGATCAACTCATTTTGGTTTGTGGGCGTTATGAAGGGGTCGACGAACGGGTCAAAGAGTTGGCGATCGATGAAGAAATTTCGGTCGGAGATTATATTTTAAACGGCGGAGAAACCGCCGCTTTGGTCCTTTTGGAAACGTTAGTCCGCTTTATCCCCGGTTTTATGGGGAATGTTGAATCGACCCGCCAAGAGTCTTTTAAGGATGGCTTGCTCGAATACCCTCAGTACACAAGGCCCCCTGAATTTAGAGGATTGAAGGTCCCCAATGTGTTGCAATCGGGCCATCATAAAGAGATCGAAAAATGGCGCCGTGAGCAATCGTTGAAGATTACGAAAGAAAGACGCCTGGATTTGTTGACCAAAAAAAAGTAGCGGCACCGGGTCCATTTATTGGTCTTGCAAAAGGGCGAGAAAGTGGCTAAGAGACCTCCACCCAAAAAGGAGTGATGTATGAATCTCGTCGAGCGCATTGAACAGGCTTATTTGAAAAAAGGGACCACCTCTTTTCGTCCCGGGGATACCGTTCGTGTTTTTGCCAAAATCAAAGAGGGTGAAAAAGAGCGCCTTCAAGCCTTTGAAGGAGTTGTTTTACGCCAAAGAGGGGCCGGGACCCGCGCTACCGTCACGATTCGCAAAGTCTCTTACGGTGTCGGTGTGGAACGCATTTTTCCGATTCATTCACCGGTTATCGATCATATCGAGGTGGTCCAAAAGGGGAAGGTTCGTAGGGCCCGTTTGTATTACTTGAGAAAGTTAGCGGGTAAAAAAGCCCGCGTTGCCGTGGAAGAAGAATGGGGACCGGCGGCGGGAAATGCAAAGAGTACAGCGGGGGAATCGAAAGGTGAATCCAAACCTTGAGCGTCAATTCAAGGAGCAAGGTTTCCAAAACATTGCGGGTGTTGATGAAGTAGGGCGCGGTTGTCTCGCCGGCCCGGTTGTGGCGGCCTCTGTTTTGTTGCCGTGGTGGGAAAAATTTGAAGGAGTCAATGATTCCAAAAAATTGACCGCAGCCCAACGCGAAAAAATATTCCCGGAAATTTTGCAGCGGGCTATGGCTTACGGAATCGGCATCGTCGAAGCCTCGGAAATCGACACGATGAATATCAGCCGCGCCTCTCTGAAAGCGATGCGTTTGGCCGTGGAGATGATGCAGATAAAACCCGATTTTTTGCTCGTCGATGGCAATCGTCCCATTTCGCTTTTGACGCTCCCCCAAAAACCGCTGGTCAAGGGAGATGCCCTTTGTTTATCGATTGCTGCGGCCTCCATTGTGGCCAAGGTGACCCGCGACCGGCTCATGATGGGGCTTATTCAAACCTATCCGCAATTTCGGTTTGATATCCATAAAGGATACGGGACAAAAGCCCACTACGCAGAGTTGGAGGCCAACGGCCCGACTCAAATCCACCGTCGGAGTTTTTTAAAAAACCGCTTTACAGATTTTGTTTTGTCGTGATAGGCTTTTTCAATGGTAATGGTAGCAGCAAAAAAACAAGAATTGATCGGCCGGTTCAAAACCCACAAAGAGGATACCGGCTCGCCAGAGGTTCAAGTCGCTCTTTTATCGACTCGCATTGAAGATTTAAACAAACATTTTGTCTCTCACAAAAAAGATCATTCTTCGCGCCGCGGTCTGCTCAAGATGGTGGGACAACGCCGTAAACTTTTGAATTATTTGAGGAAAATAGACGTCCATCGTTATAAAAAAGTGATTGAGAATTTAGGTTTAAGAAAATAACAGGGCCCGCCACTAAAACACGGCGGGCAGGGATTGTTGCGGTTCGCTGATAATTGATAAAAAATCCGGCTTTGAGCCGGTTTTGTTATAAGTTATCAGCCGGTCTTACCACAAAAATCCCACAAAAAATAAGAGGCCCTTCGACAAGCTCAGGGCAAGGAGAAATAAATGAAGACATCTGTTCACACCGATTTTGGCGGGAGAACTTTAACCATCGAGACCGGTCATTTGGCCAAACAGGCGGGCGGTTCCGTTATCGTTCGCTATGGCGATACCATCGTTTTGGTGACCGCCACGGCCAATGAAAAACCGAAAGAGAATTGCGATTTTTTGCCCCTCACGGTCGATTATATTGAAAAAACATTTGCGGCCGGAAAAATTCCGGGCGGTTTTTTCAAAAGAGAGGGGAGGCCTTCCGAGCTGGAGACACTGACTTCCCGTTTTATCGATCGTCCGATCCGTCCCCTTTTTCCGGAAGATTACCATCATGAGACACAGGTGATTGCGACCGTTTTGTCGGCCGATCTCGACAATGAACCCGATATTTTGGCGATGGCGGGCGCTTCCGCCGCGTTGCTGATTTCACCGGCCCCGTTTTTAGGCCCCATCGCCGGTGTCCGTGTCGGCCGAGTCGATGGAAAATTTGTGATCAACCCGACACCGCAGCAGATGGAAACTTCGGACATCGATATCATCGTTTCCGGAAGCCGTGATGCGGTCGTGATGGTTGAGGGGGGCGCTAAAGAGGTTTCGGAAAATGTGATGATCGAGGCCATTCGGACAGCGCATCAGGCGATCCAGCCGGTTCTTAAAATTCAGGAAGAGTTAGCCAAAAAGGTCGGAAAAACAAAATGGGAAATCCAACCGGCCGCAGTCGATCAAGCCGTTGTCAAAAAAACAACCGATCTTTTGAAAAGCAAATTGAAAGAGACTTATAGCATTACGTCCAAGCAGGAGAGAAACAATCAACTCAAGGCGCTTCAGGAAAAATTATTGACCGACCTCTGCCCGCTCGGCGCAGAAGATCCGAATTTGGGATTGGTCAAGCATGTTTTTGAAGAGGAACAGAGAAAGGTTGTGCGGGGGATGATTTTGAGCGAGAAGCGCCGGATCGACGGGCGTTCCACTAAAGATATCCGTCCGATTGCCTGCGAAGCCGGATTGCTTCCGAGAACACATGGCTCAGCCCTCTTCACGCGCGGTGAAACGCAGGCCTTGGCGGTGACGACGCTCGGTTCTTCCGAAGACCAACAGTTGATTGATGCGTTGGGAGAAGTCTATTACAAACGTTTTATGCTTCATTACAATTTCCCACCCTTCTCAACGGGCGAAGTAAAATTTTTGCGCTCGCCGGGACGGCGTGAAATCGGTCACGGTGCGCTGGCGGAGCGGGCGCTTCGCTATGTCTTGCCGACGGAGGAAGAATTTCCCTACACCATCCGCGTGGTCTCCGAAATTTTGGAGTCGAACGGTTCCTCATCGATGGCCACAGTTTGCGGCGGATGCCTTTCCCTCATGGATGCCGGCGTTCCGATCAAGGCCTCTGTTGCCGGTATTGCGATGGGGCTCATTAAGGAAGAGGGAAAGTATGCCATTTTGTCGGACATCTTGGGTGATGAAGATCACTTGGGTGATATGGATTTCAAGGTGGCCGGGACACGCAACGGTGTGACCGCGCTTCAGATGGATATCAAAATAGAAGGGCTTTCCGAAACCTTGTTGGCTGAGGCGTTGCATCAGGCGCATGAAGGCCGCATGCACATTCTCGACAAGATGGATGAGGCGTTAAAGGCCCCGAGAGAAAAACTGTCGCCGCACGCGCCAAAAATCACGACGCTCAAAATCAACCCCGATAAAATCGGCGCATTGATCGGTCCGGGCGGCAAGATGATCCGCTCGATCGTCGATGAAACGGGCGCTAAAATCGATGTTGAAGATGACGGCACCGTCAGCGTTTTTGCGATCGATCAAGAGGCCGGTGAACGGGCGCTCAAGAGAATCCGTGAAGTCACCGCGGTCCCTGAAATTGGAAAATACTACAAAGGGACTGTTGTCAAAATCATGGATTTCGGCGCCTTCGTGGAGTTCATGCCGGGGACCGACGGTTTGGTGCATATCTCCCAATTGGCCAATCACCGTGTGAAGCAGGTGACCGATGTGGTGAAAGAGGGAGATGAAATTGTCGTCAAGGTGCTTGAAGTGGAAGAGGGGAGCGGCAAAGTCCGCCTCTCCCTCAAAGAAGCCGCCGGCCATGAAAATGAAACGGTGAATTAGGCAGGCGCCTTCAGGCGGGCAGTTGCTTGAACAATTTCTCGACTTGGGTTTTCGTGGCGGCAAGGTCTTTGCCGTTATCAATCACAAAGGTTGCTTTTTTGGCCTTTTTTTCGAGCGGCAGTTGGGCTTGAATTCGGGCACGGATCTCCGTTTCGGAAAGTTTGAATTTCTTTTTAGCCCGTTCGATCTGCGTTTTTTCATCGGCGGTCACAACGACAATGGCGTCGAGCGGTTCGTCGACATTCCAACCGGCTTCAAACAGAAGCGGGATTTCCAAAATGACCTGCTTGTAACCCTGTTGACGGAATTCGAGAATTTTTTTGTGCATCGTCTCGCGCACTTTGGGGTGGATGATGGCCTCCAAAGTCCGGCGCTGGACAGGATCATGAAAAATAATTTCAGCGAGTTTGGCCCGGTCCAGATTTCTGTCGGACATCAGGATTGCCTCTCCAAATTGGATCACAATTTGGCGCCACGCGGTCCGGTCGGGTTGTGTCACCTCATGCGCTAAAATATCGGCGTCGATGCGCGCAAGCCCAAATTCTTCCAACATTCGGGCAACGGTCGATTTTCCGGTGCCGAAACCGCCGGTGAGGGCAATCAATTTCATAAATCTTCCATGCCACCGGCCCAAAAGTTTGTAAAGAATGCAGATAACCTGCGTTTTTTTCTTGTAGCCCTTGGACAAATATGTTAGCCGCCAATGCAAAAGCGAGGTTTCTTATGAAAGGTTTTGTTCCAAACAGACTTTTTTTGACGAAAGGTGTCGGTCGCCATCGTGAAAAATTGCAGAGTTTTGAGATGGCCTTGCGCGACGCAAAGATCGCCAAATATAATCTGGTCCGTGTTTCCAGCATCTTCCCCCCCAATTGCAAAATCATTCCGAGAGAAAAGGGAATTCAGTTGCTCCATGACGGTGAAGTTGTTTTTTGTGTCCTTTATGACAATTCCACCAACGAGCCGCACCGTCTGGTTGCGGCTTCTGTCGGTTTGGCGCTCCCCAAAAACTCCGATCATCACGGTTATCTCTCCGAACACAAAAGTTTCGGACAAACCGAACAGCAGGCGGGCGATTACACCGAGGACTTGGCGGCCGAAATGTTGGCCACCACCTTGGGCGTGCCTTTCGAGGCCGATAAATCATGGAATGATCGGAAAAACCTTTGGACCATCTCGGGCGAGATCGTCAAGACGATGAATATCACCCAATCGGCCATCGGTGACAAAAATGGTCTCTGGACTACCGTGCTTGCCGGTGCTATTTTCGTTCCTTAATGAAAAAAATCCTGATTTTTCTGATCCCCGTTTTTTTCACCTTTTCTAAAGGGGTTTTTGCTTTTAACCTCGTCCATGAGGTCCATTCGTTCACGCTCTCCAACGGGATGTTGTGGTTTGTTGTTTACCGTCCCAGTGTTCCGGTTTTTTCAGGGCTTGTCATGGTCAAGGCTGGGGGGTTGGATGAAGAAGAGGGAAAAACCGGCCTGGCCCATATGTTTGAACACATGGCTTTCAAGGGTTCCAAAAAAATCGGGACGAAAAATTTTGCCAAAGAGATCCCCATTTTGAATACCATCGCCAAAGTGGGTCGCGACATGTCGGAAGAGAGCCAAAAAGAGAAACCCGACCCTGCCAAGATCGCGGCCTTCAAGAAAAAAATTCAGGAACTCACTGAAGAAGAATACCAATACATGATCAAAAACGAAATATGGATGACCTTGTCCCGAAAAGGGGCGGGGGATCTGAACGCTTTTACTACGAAGGATGTGACCGCCTATCACGCCAGTATGCCGGTTTCTGCCTTTCCAACATGGGCCTTTGTCGCTTCAGAGATGGTTTTCCATCCGGTCCTGCGCGAGTTTTATCAGGAACGGGATGTGGTGATGGAAGAGAGGCGTTTGCGTTATGACAACAGTCCCTATGGGTATCTCTTTGAAAATCTTGTCCAGACGGCATTTCCAGACGGCCCGTATCACTGGTCCCCAATTGGAAGTCCAAAAGATTTAGTGGGGCTTACCATGGAAGATGCGGCCTCTTTTCATCAGCGTTATTATGTTCCTCAAAATATAGTCGGTGTGCTTGTGGGCGATATTTCCATGGAGAGGGCCCGAACTGTTTTGGAAAAATATTTCGGCGCCTTTCCTGCTGCCGCAGTGCCAAAAAAAAGCGAGGGGGAAAAAGATTATTCCTTTCAGGGAGAAAAAAGAAAGGCAATTCATTTTCCGTCGGAACCGTATCTCGTGATCGCTTTTCACAAACCGAAGGCGCCGGCTCAGACCGATTACGTTTTCGATCTGATTGACGGCATTTTGTGCGAGGGGAGAACGGCGCGGCTTAATTACAAACTGGTCAAAGTGAAAAAAATGGCATCGAGCATCACCTGCGTCAACGGGTTTCCGGGTTCTCGTCTCGATAATCTCTTTCTCATTTATGCGAGTCCCATTCATGGACATTCCGTCGCAGAACTGGAGAAAGAGATTTTGGCTGAATTGCAAGCCCTGTCCGAACGTGTCGATCAAAAAGAATTGGAAAGGGTCAAAAACAAGATTGTCTACGATTTTTATTGGGGACTTGAAAGCAATATGGATCTGGCGGAACAACTGGCCGGTGCGCAAGTAACCATTGGTGATTGGAAATATATTGCCACATTTTCCAAAAAGATAGAATCGATCGGGCCGAAAGAGGTCAATGATACCGCCAAAAAATATTTTCAGCCGAATAACCGGGTTATCTTGCAACTCGTGAGGGGAAATAGATGAAGAAAACGTTGCTTGGGTCGTTTTGCTTCCTCGCCGTCTCCGGCTTATTTCCCTGTTCTCTTTTTGCGATATCATGGACGCCGCCAAAGGTCTCTACCTATATACTCCCCAACGGTTTTCAAATCTATCTTTTGGAAAATCACGAACTGCCGATCGTGGAGGCAAAACTCTTTGTCAAAGTGGGCTCGGCTTATGAAGAGGGGCGACTGGCCGGCTTGGCCGATGTGGTGGCCGATCTGCTGGCCGGCGGCGGGACGCTCGATAAAACACCGGAGGCGCTTGATCTCTGGCTCGATGAAAAGTCCATCCAATTGAGAGGTGATGCGGGACGTGAATTGACAACGATCACTGCCGCCTCTTTGTCCAAACAACTCGATTCTCTTTTGGCCATCCTGCAGGAAGCCGTGACGAAGCCCCGCTTTGACGAAGACCGCTTTCGTTTGATCATCGGCCAGACAAAAGAGGGCCTCCGCCGTGAAGAAGATGCACCACACGTTGTGGCGGCACACGCCTTTAATGAAGCGGTGTATGGCAAAGACCATCCGTGGGGGAGACGGCCCACCGTTAAAAGTGTCTCCGACATTCGCCTCAAAGAGGTGCGTCAATTTTATGAAACCCATTTTCATCCCAATAGAATGTTGTTGGCCGTTGCGGGCGATTTTTCAAAAGAGAAAGTCAGACAATGGGCCGCAAAAAATTTTGGGCCGTTAAAACCGAAAGAGGTTCCGCAACCGGAGTGGAAAAAAGTGGCCATCGGAGGAAAAGGGGCGACAACCATCATCAAGCGAAAGGTGACGCAGGCCTTTATTGAGGCCGGACATTCCGGCTTGGTGCGGCTTTCCAAAGAAGAATATGCCTATGCAGTGATGCAATATATTTTGGGAGGCGAGCCGTTCATCAGCCGGCTTGGGCTTGATATCCGGTCGCAATCGGGTTTGGCTTACAGTGTTTATACCGATTGGGATGCCAATCCGGTCGGCGGCATCTTTTCCATTCAAGTGCAAACAAAGGCCGATGCCAAACAGGCGGTGTTGGAAAAAATCGACACGCATTTGAAACGTTTCAGCAACAACGGGGACATCACCCCCGGAGAACTGGCCTTGGCAAAAGAGTCGCTGTTGAACAAATATATTTTTTCATTCGATTCTCCATTCAAAGTCATTTTTCAACAAGCTAGCTTTGATCTCTTGGGATATCCGAAAGATTATTTGCGAAAATATCCCGAGGCAATCCGAAAGGTGACGTTGAAAGAGGTTCAGGATGTGGCCAAAAAATATATTCGTCCTGAAAATTTAAAGATTGTGATTGTGGAACCATGATTCTGGAACAAAAGATTAAAGTTTTACTCGAAAAAGGACTGAAAAAGGCCTTTAATAGGAACCTTCCGATTCTTTTAAATATTCCCAAACAATTGGAGCATGGCGATTTATCCACCAACATTGCCTTCATCCTTGCCGGAGAACTCAAAAAAAACCCACGCGTCATTGCGCAAGAAATAATCGATCATTTAAAACCGTTGCCGGAATGGATAGAACGGGTTGATTGGGCCGGCGCCGGTTTTATCAATTTTGTTTTCAAACCGACCGCTTATTTCGAAGTCTTGAAAGAGGTTTTAAAAGAGGGGAAAAAATTTGGGAGTTCCAAAACAGGAAAAGGCAAAAAAGTTATTTTAGAATTTGTGAGCGCCAATCCAACCGGCCCTTTGAATGTGGTGAGCGCACGAGCCGCCGTTTTGGGAGACACATTGGCTAATCTTTTGGATTTTGCCGGTTTCAAAACACATCGCGAATATTATGTAAACGATGTCGGCAACCAGATTGAGCTTTTTGCTCAGTCTCTGAGAGCCCGTTATTTACATGCCTTGGGTCAAGAGGCCGTCATTCCGGAAGAGGGTTATCAAGGGGACTATTTGAAAAAACTGGGGGAGGAGCTGGCCCGTGGGCGTCATGCCGGCGCCGTATCGCAGTACGAGACAGGCTCCGGCCGGCATCCGGAAGATTTCAAAAAAATCGGCCTTAAAAAAATGCTCGATTGGCAAAAGAAAAGTCTCAAACATTTTGGAGTTGTTTTTGACAAGTGGTATCGGCAATCGGATTTGATTAAAAAAAAGATGCCGCAAAAAGCCATGGCCAAATTGAAAGAGCGCGGCTTTTTATATAAAAAAGAGGGGGCGCATTTTTTCAAATCGACCGCATTCGGTGACGACAAAGACCGGGTGGTGCAAAAACAGGATGGAGAGTTTTCCTATTTTGCGTCGGACATCGCCTATCATGAAGACAAGTTTGCACGAGGCTTTCAATGGGCCGTCGATCTTTTAGGGCCCGACCATCATGGCTATGTGGCGCGTACAAAAGCGGCCGTGGAGGCCCTCGGTTTCAAACCGGAACAGTTGACGATTCTTATTATCCAACAGGTGAATCTTTTGCAAAACGAGGTCTTGGTGAAAATGTCAAAACGGGCGGGAAGCCTCATCACCATGGATGATTTGCTGGACGAAATTTCTGTCGATGTAGCCCGTTATTTTTTCTTGCAACGGGCGGCGAGCACGCCGCTCGATTTCGATCTTGTTTTGGCGAAAAAAGAAACGCCCGAAAATCCGGTTTATTACATCCAATATGCCCATGCCCGGATTGAAAGCATTTTTGCTAAGGCCAAAGAAGGGGGAATCAAGACAGGTTTTAAAAGAATCGCCCTCTCCCTTTTGAATTTGCCCGAAGAAAAAGAACTCGCCAAAAAATTGCTCGTTTTTCCCGACATGGTGGCCGAGGCGGCAAAGGATCTGGCAGCGCATCCTCTCGCATTTTATGCTTTGGATTTGGCAAAACTCTTTCAAGCCTATTATTCACAGGCAAAACAGGATGTCCGCTACAAAGTGGTTGACCTTGAAAACCGGCCCAAAACGGAGGCCAAACTCTATTTGTTGAAAAATATCCAGATTGTGTTACAAAACGCCTTGAGGTTGATGGGGATTTCGGCCCCAAAAAGAATGGAATCGAAAGATGCTCCCTTCGCAATATAATAAAAAAGAGACGAGTTATTTTTGTCGGTTCACGTTTGGCCAATTTTTCACATTGCTCATCATCGAAATTTTTACGCTCTTTTTTATTTTCTATCTTGGCTCGCGCTATGGGGGGGAGTTACTCGGTGTCAAACACCCGATAGCGGGCAAAGAAGAGAAAAAAAATCTTCCCGAAGTGGTTTTAACCGATCCCAATCAAATTGCCACCACGCATGATCCGGAAATAAAAGCGCTGGCGAAGGATTTGCTTCATTCGGCGCCGACTCCTGATTTGAAACAGCGGGTGGCCGAAATGCTGGAAGAAAAACAGGCGGCCGCTCCTGCGCCTGCCTCTGCGGCAACATCGACACTCAAGGCGGCACCGAGAGTAGAAAATGCTGTGGCCCCTCCACAGGAAGTGGCGCCGCCACCTCCGCCAACAGCCGCGGCGTTACCCAAGCCGGAGCCGGTCATCAAAACGGCCACGACGAATGCCCGCTATTCCATACAAGTCGGCTCCTATCCCAATCCGGATGAGGCCCACACGTTGGTCGATTTTTGGAAACAAAAGGGTTATGATGCCTATCTGGTTTCCGCCGATCTCCCCAACCGCGGCCGCTGGTATCGTGTCCGTATCGGCGGTTTTGAAAACAAAGATACCGCTGAAGCCTATCTCAAAGATCTCACATCCAAAGAAGAGGTCGACGCGTTTGTTTCGGTGAATGAATGACCCCGCCGCCATCCCGTTGCCGTAAATTTTTAAATGGGCCCTGTTAAAACTGGGTAGTGGGTCAGTTTGTCATTCCTGCCCCCGCTTACAACACGCGGGGGTAAACTCCAGCAGGAATCCATGGAGCCCCGCTTTCGCGGGGATGACCTCGGCAAACTGACCCACTACCGAAAATGTTGACGGTTTGTCTCAATAAATAAAGGGTTAGAGAAATGCCAAGACCGTTTCGGCGGTTTGTGATATCCTGCACTCATGTTTTTTCATCGTCTGTGGATGGGTGGCGGGCTTTTTCTGGTGTTCATTCTCTGGTTCGTTCCCTCTGTTTCAACAAGTGCCCCCCAGTCTGGTTTTTCCCGGTTTCAAAAGATTCCAAAACATCCTTCGGTTCAAATACCACAACTTCCCAAAACCTCGCCTGCAATGCAGGCAATAACAGAATGTAACGATCCGGACGGGGGAGATGCCCTTGTAAAAGGTTCGGCGGGAAAAATGGCCGTCACTCTGCAGGATCGCTGTGTTTTGCCAAAGCCATCCGGTTCCTTGCTTCAAAGAATGTTTTATTGGTATCAGCGGGCTTTTGGATTTTCGTTGGGACTTCACGACGGAAACTATCATACCAAACTGGAAGAGGCGGTTTGCAAAGGGGAGCCCAAAGCGCCGGCCTATGCCGATCTCGACTGCGCGGCGATCAACATGAGCTGCATGGACGGGCGCTGTCAGACGACAAAGTGTGAAATGGATTATCAGGCCAACGAACTCCACTATAACAACGGTTTTATATTGAGAAACGATGGCGAGCTGGAAAATTCTGAAAGGGTCGATAAAAAGATAGCCTATTGCAAGAGTGATCGGATGTTGGTGAAACGGGCCTGCGGCAAAGTGCCTGCAGGGAAATATGCTGTCTGGGAAGATCAACGGAGTCATCAGACATTTGTGGCGAATCAGGGGGAAGATTATTGGTTGGAAAATGAAAAATATTGCCATGGGAATGATGTCCCTTTGCCGTGCCAACCCGATATTCCAGGGCTTCCCGAGGTCAAGGTTTCCGGATGTGTCGACAAAGAAAAATTGATCGATGCGATAGATAATTACCCCGGCACCGGCGGCATTACAGATCATATTCGCGCGCGGCCTGACTTTGCTTATTGTGCTGAGGATTTGCCGAGTGAATGTCCCGAAGGGGGAGGATGGGGAAGCGGCGGTACTGCCGGCGGGTCGGGAGGTTCGGAAGGCGAGGGGGGTGGAGGAGAAACAGGAGGTGGCACGGTCAATGTGACGGCTGTTTGTCTCCCGATGGAGGGAACAGAGCCGAACAATCCCTGCCAGCCATTCGATAACGGTGTGAAAATTGTGGGCCAGCAGACTCAATTTTTTTGCAATCGTTGCAACGCCAATGACAACCATTATATGTATCAATACCGTTGCGATGCGAATGGATTGTTGGATGAAAACCTCATCCGCTGCGCTGGCGGCAAAGTTTGCGCCCAAGGCCGTTGCGACACCTGCAACAACTTCCATCAAAACTGGTGCGGGGAGGTGGTGGAGTGAAGATAGCCTTAGCCTTATTTTTTTGTTTGGTCAGCTCTGTGGCGTTTGCAAGAGACGAGTGCAGGGGGGAGTTATATACTTGGGAAAGGTGTATAGGTCTTGCTGCACAAGGAGGAGAAAGAGATCCGCATGCTGATAGCGATTGTGACGGCCTAAGCGATAATGATGAGGATATCAATTCCGACTGCCTCTGCGAACCGGAAGAGACCTGCTGGTATAACAATGATACCGATGGCGATGGTTGCATGGATGGAAGAGATAACGATTCGTTAAATTTTGAACCGAACTGCTTCGGACTGGATTCTGACGGTGATGATCTTTCTGATATTTGCGAAACCCGCTTGGGGACAGATCCCCATAATCGGGATACCGATGGGGATGGACTCACGGATGGCATGGAAGATGCCAATCGCAATTGTATTAGAGATGTTGCGGAAACCGATCCCCTTAGGGCGGATACAGATGGGGATGGGTTATCTGATGGTTTGGAAGTTCGAACTAGTGTCAGCGGATGTAACGGAATAGTTTTCACCGACCTTTTCACCGACCCTTTGAGTAATGATACCGATCATGATGGTGTCTCTGATTATGATGAAATTTATCGATTGCATAGCAACCCTGCCGATGCCGATTCTGATAATGACGGCCAGTCGGATGGAATAGATGTATGCCCCTGTGATCCGAATCCAAATTGCACTCCCCCGCCACAACCCATTTGCGTCAATGGCGATGCCGGTGATGCGCCGGCGGTCGGTTCTGCCACCGAAATCCGCCGCGGCGCTGAAATTTTGCGTTCCGAAAAAGATGTCTGCTATCCGCAAGGCCGTCAGCGCCCCGATGTCTTGAAAGAATATTATTGCGATCCGCAATCGGGGCAAATTATGTTGCACTGGTACATCTGCAAACCCTCCGCGCCCAATTCCCCTGTCGGCTGCACGACCGACGCGCAAGGCCTTGGGCATTGCCCCGCCGCCGACGCCCATCTCATCACCAACCCCGCCCTCATCCCGTTGCCGTAATCTTCAGGCCCCTTCAAAGAAATGCCTGAAAAAAAGACTATTTACGGAGTATTATATAAACCATGAATGAGATTATTTTTCTTGTCGAGGATGCTCCGGAAGGTGGTTTTACAGCCAAGGCTTTAGGAGCGTCAATTTTTACAGAGGCCAACACGTTAGATGAGTTACACAACAATGTCCGTGATACAGTGAAGTGTCATTATGAAGAAGGTCAAGAACCCAAAGTGATTCGTCTTCATTTTGTTCGTGAAACGCTCGATATCCTGGAAACGGAACCGGATATTTTGAAGAAACTAAAAGCGGCAGAACGTCAAATTGCCTCCGGGCATTATAAAATCTGGCCCAAGAAAAGCCGCAACAAATGGGCCGCGTAACGATCTGCCTCCAAACTTGTCCTTTTAGGCGGTTGTGCTATGAGCCCAGCCACTTAAATGGACCAAAACCATATCCGCAATTTTTGTATTATCGCCCATATCGATCATGGGAAATCAACGCTGGCCGACCGCTTTTTGCAAAAGCTCGGCGCGGTGAGCGACCGCGAAATGCGCGAGCAGTTTCTGGACCAGATGGATCTGGAGCGGGAGCGGGGGATTACCATCAAGGCCCAAACAGTCCGTCTGGAATATACCGCGAAAGATGGTGAGGAATATGAATTCAATCTGATCGATACACCCGGTCATGTCGATTTTTATTATGAAGTCTCGCGAAGCCTTGCCGCCTGCGAAGGGGCACTTTTGCTGGTTGATGCAAGCCAAGGAGTGGAGGCCCAAACAGTCGCCAATGCAATGATGGCGATGGAACAGGGGCTGGAGTTGATCCCTGTGATCAACAAAGTCGATCTGCCGAGCGCGGAACCGGAGAGGGCCCGCCGCGAAATTGAAGATATTCTGGCGATCGACGCCGGCGAGGCGGTTTTGGCGAGCGGCAAGACAGGCATCGGCATTGAAGAAATTTTAGAAATGATTGTCAAAAAACTTCCGCCGCCGAAAGGAAAACCGGATCAATCTTTGCGCGCCCTCATGATGGACAGCTGGTTTGATTCGTATCAAGGGGTGATCATTTTGGCCCGCATTTTTGATGGCTCGATCAAAGTGGGGCAAAATATCCGCCTCATGAATGTCGGTAAAAATTTTATCGTGCAAAAACTGGGGGTGTTCAGACCCCAAGCACAACCGATGGATACCCTTTTCGCAGGCGAAGTCGGCTTCATCATCGCCAACATCAAAGAGGTGCGCGACACAAAAGTGGGCGATACCATCACCGATGCCGATCATCCGGCAAACAAGGCTCTCCCCGGGTTCAAAGAGATCAAACCGATGGTTTTTGCGGGACTCTATCCGACGGATGCCGATCAGTATGAAGCCCTCAAAACCGCCCTTGAAAAATTACGCTTGAATGATGCTTCGTTTACTTTTGAACCGGAAACTTCGTTGGCGCTGGGGTTTGGTTTTCGCTGCGGTTTTTTGGGTTCGCTCCATATGGAGATTATTCAGGAGAGACTGGAACGGGAATACCAGCTTTCGCTGATTACCACGGCGCCGACCGTTGTCTATCAGGTGAAAAGAACGGATGGCTCCACTTTTTGGGTCGACAATCCGGCCAAATTGCCGGAGGTACAGCAGATCGAAACCGTTTTGGAACCGTATGCAAAAGTGCATATTCACTGCCCGGCGACAGCGGTGGGTGGCGTGTTTAAGCTATGCGAAGAGGTGAGGGGCGTGCAGGAACATCTCCAATATTTCGGCACCGAACGGGTGCTCATCACCTATAAAATTCCTTTCGGCGAAATGATGTTCGGATTTTACGACCAGCTTAAATCGGTTAGCAAGGGTTATGCCTCTCTCGATTATTCCATTGAGGGTTATGAAGCAGGGGATTTGATTAAACTCAACATTTTAATCAATGGCGAGGGGGTTGATGCCCTCTCCTGCATTGTCCATCGTGAGCATGCCTATTACAAAGGGAGAGAATTGGCGGCCAAACTCAAAGAGCTCATCCCGAGGCAGCAGTTTGAGATTGCGATTCAAGCCGCCATCGGTAATAAGGTAGTTGCGCGCGAAACGGTGAAAGCATTGCGCAAAGATGTGACGGCCAAATGTTACGGTGGGGATATCACTCGAAAAAGAAAGTTGTTGGAAAAACAAAAAGAGGGTAAAAAGCGGATGAAGCGGGTGGGGAGTGTCGAGATTCCGCAGGAGGCTTTTTTAAGTGTGCTCAAGGTGAAATGATGGCCGAGCCAAAGAAAAACAAAGGTAAATTTTTAGAAACGGTAGAATCGATCGGCGTGGCGTTGTTGATTGCCTTGGCCATTCGTTCTTTCGTTGTCGAGCCTTTCAAAATTCCATCGCCGTCGATGGTGCCGACGCTTCTCATTGGCGATCAGATTTTCGTCAACAAATTCGTTTACGGTTTACGTATTCCCTTAACCAAATTGAGAATCTGGGAAGGACGCGATCCCAATAGGGGAGAGGTGATTGTTTTTATCTATCCCAAAGATGAGAGTCTCGATTTTATCAAAAGGGTGGTGGGATTGCCCGGCGACAAAATTCGTGTCGATGGAGACAAAGTTTACGTCAATGGAGAGTTGGTCCCCAAAACACCTCTGCATCTTGTTTCAACCTTTGATCACAGCAGTCAAGTATCGGTTGAACCGCCGGTTCCTTATAAAAAAATAACCTTTTTTCCTGATTGGGAGAGCTACAAAATTGTTCAGGAAAAAATGGGGGAGGTATTGCATTGGGCTCAATACGATACCGCGTGGTTTCCCGATACCGAATTTGTTGTCCCTTTGGGTCACTATTTTGTGATGGGGGATAACCGCGACCATAGCTCGGATTCGAGAGATTGGGGTTTTGTCCCCCGCGAGAATATCAAGGGTCGCGCGATGTTCATCTGGCTCTCCTTCGATTGGGCCAAGCCGTGGCTCGATGTCATCCGCTGGCATCGGTTTGGAAGATGGATTTATTAGCAAATCGCTTGCTTTTACAAACAGTTTGGTATACCAGCCCCCCTTTAGAATGACCAAGACAGCCCACCTTGTTTTAGCCGATGGCGCCATTTTTAAAGGAGAGTCATTTGGTTTTGAAGGAGAAACCGTCGGCGAAGTCGTTTTCAATACCTCCATCACCGGCTACCAAGAAATCCTGACCGACCCCTCTTATTGCCAACAGATCGTTACTTTAACCTATCCGATGATCGGGAATTATGGGGTCCATTCCGAAGATGCCGAATCGGAAAAAATTCAGGCGGCGGGGCTCCTCATTAAAGAATATTGCCCAACCCCGAGTAATTGGCGGGCTACACAAACGCTGGCCGATTATCTGATCGCCAATAAAATTGTCGGCGTTCATCAATTGCCAACGCGGGAAATTGTTCGGCACATTCGCGATAAGGGGGCGATGCCGGGGATATTGACAACCCGAGATGAAACGCTTGAATCTTTGAAAAAGAGGGCCACGAGTTTACCGACAATGGACAATCGAGAATTGGTCAGCAAAGTGACTTGTGCCGAGCCCTACACTGTGGCGCCCAATGGTAGCCAAAAAGAATTTTCAGTGGTCGCTTTTGATTTTGGAATCAAACAAAATATCGTGCGTGAGTTGGCGAAAAGAGGCTGTGAAGTAACCGTTGTCCCCTCGCAAACAAAACCGGCCGATGTCTTAAAAATGAAACCGAATGGAATCGTTTTTTCCAATGGGCCAGGAGACCCGGCCGCCTGTCTGGACCTCATCGAAAATATCCGGTCTCTGATCGGGCCGCTGCCCATTTTGGGAATCTGCTTGGGGCATCAGCTGTTGAGTTTGGCGCTCGGCGCCAAAACATTTAAATTAAAGTTCGGTCATCGCGGCGGCAACCAGCCGGTAAAAGATTTAAAGAGCGGGAAAGTCTTGATCACATCGCAAAACCACGGGTTTGCGGTGGATAGCCGATCGTTGCCAAAAGAGATGATCATCACCCAGATTAATTTAAACGATCAAACGGTGGAGGCGTTTGAACATAAAAAATATCCGATTTTGTCGGTGCAATATCATCCCGAGGCGGCGCCGGGCCCGAATGATGCCAAAAATTATTTTGACCAATGGATGGCGCTGCTGCGCTCGCAATGACAACAATTTATGCCCAAACGCACAGACATTAAAAAAATTCTCGTGATCGGAAGCGGCCCCATTCAGATCGGGCAGGCGTGCGAGTTTGATTATTCGGGAACGCAGGCCCTCAAAGCCTTAAAACAGGAAGGATTCCAAACGGTCTTGGTCAATTCCAATCCGGCTACGATCATGACCGATCCGGAATTTGCCGATGTCACCTACATTGAGCCTTTAACCGTCGAATGTGTGACAAAAATTATTGAGAAAGAAAAACCGGATGCCATTTTGCCCACCGTGGGGGGACAAACGGCCCTCAATTTAGCGATGGACTTGAATCGCGCCGGTGTTTTGCAAAAAGGGAATGTTCGATTGATCGGGGCTTCCGTTGAGGCGATTCACAAAGCGGAAGACCGGAAGGCCTTTAAAGATTGCATGACCGCAATCGGTTTAAAAGTCCCCACGAGCGGTCTGGCTCATTCGATGGAAGAGGCCAGAGAGGTGGTCTCAAAAATCGAATTCCCTTGTGTGATTCGCCCCGCTTATACATTGGGAGGCGCCGGCGGCAATATTGCGCATGATGCCTATGAGTTTGAAAATTTTGCATCTTGGGGTTTGTCTTTAAGCCCCATCAAACAGATTTTGGTTGAGCAGTCGGTTGAAGGCTGGAAGGAATTTGAGCTCGAAGTCATGCGCGATTGCAAAGACAATGTTGTGATCATCTGTTCGATTGAAAATCTCGATCCGATGGGGGTTCACACGGGTGACAGCATTACCGTGGCGCCGGCCCAAACTTTGACCGACAAAGAATATCAGATTATGCGCGATTCGGCGATCAAGGCGATTCGTGCGATCGGTGTCGATACCGGCGGTTGCAATATCCAGTTTGCCGTGAATCCCAAAACCGGTGAGCAGGTGATGATTGAGATCAATCCGCGCGTTTCGCGCTCTTCAGCGCTGGCCTCCAAGGCGACCGGTTTTCCTATCGCCAAGATTGCGGCCAAATTAGCGGTCGGTTATCATTTGGATGAGCTCCCGAACGACATCACCAAAAAAACACCGGCCTCTTTTGAACCGTCGATCGATTATGTCGTAACAAAAATTCCCCGATTCGATTTCGAAAAATTCCCCTCCACACCATCCACACTGACCACTCAAATGAAATCGGTGGGGGAGGTGATGGCGATTGGCCGCACTTTCAAGGAATCGCTCCAAAAGGCGATTCGTTCGCTGGAGGTGAAGCATTTTGGGCTCGACCGCCCGGGAGACCCCAAGGAACCTTCATTGGAAGAAGATCTGAAAAAACCGAAGGCCAATCGCCTTTGGAAAATTGCCAACGCTTTTTGGCAGGGAACTTCCGTTGAGGCCATTTATGAGATGACCAAAATCGATCCTTGGTTTTTAAACCAGATTCACCAGATTGTGATGATGGAAAAAGAGCTGAAAGGGAGAAATCTTCAGGGCATGTCTCGTGAAGAACTCGCCCTGTTGAAACAAAACGGTTTTTCAGACCAGCGTCTCAGCCTTTTTTTAAAATGTGAAGAAAAAGAGGTGAGGGCGTTCCGGTACAAAAATAATATCCGGCCGGTCTATAAAACGGTCGATACGTGTGCGGCGGAGTTTGAAGCCTTTACCCCCTATCTTTATTCCACGTATGAAAATGAAGAGGAGTTTCCTCCGAGTCCCCGAAAAAAAATTGTTATTTTGGGGAGCGGCCCCAACCGGATTGGGCAGGGAATCGAATTTGATTATGCCTGTGTTCATGCCTGCATGGCCTTTCGCGACGCCGGTTTTGAAACGATCATGATTAATTGCAATCCGGAAACGGTCTCCACCGATTATGATATTTCCGACCGGCTCTATTTTGAACCGCTTACATTGGAAGATGTACTGCATATTCTTGAGAAGGAAAAACCGGAGGGGGTGGTGATTCAGTTCGGCGGGCAGACGCCACTCAAACTGGCAGTTTCTCTGGCCGAAGCCGGCATCCCCATTTTGGGGACCTCGGCAGAAAATATCGATTGCGCCGAAGATCGGAAAAAATTCAAATTGCTTCTGGATGCCTTGGGCCTAAAACAACCGGCCAATGCGCTGGCTCATGATGTGAAAGAGGCCAAGGCATTGGCCGATTCCATCGGATTTCCTCTGTTGCTAAGGCCCTCCTACGTTTTGGGGGGCCGCGCCATGGTGGTTGTGCATGACGACAAAAATTTGGAAGAATGTCTGACTCAAGCATTTTTGGTTGCCGATGGACATCCTGTTTTAATCGATCATTTTTTGAAAAAGGCGACGGAAGTCGATGTGGATGCCCTCGGTGATGGGCAAAATATTATTGTGGCCGGGATCATGGAACATGTGGAGGAAGCCGGAATCCATTCCGGCGATAGCTCCTGTTGTCTTCCACCGCACACCTTATCGAAAGAGCTCCTTGCCGAAATTGAAAAGCAGACCGTGGCGTTGGGGAAGGCCTTGCAAATAAAAGGGCTCATGAATATCCAGTTTGCCGTTCAAAACGACATTCTTTACGTATTGGAAGTGAATCCGCGGGCTTCACGCACCGTTCCTTTTGTCTCCAAGGCAACGGGAATTCCTTGGGCCAAGTTGGCTGCGAAAGTTTTGGGAGGGATTCCAGTTAACGAGGTGATCAAAAAACGGCCGCAACAAATGCTCTTCGCCGTCAAATCCCCCGTTTTTCCTTTCATCAAATTTCCCAATGTCGATACCATTTTATCGACCGAGATGTGTTCTATCGGCGAAGTGATGGGACGCGGAAAAAGTTTTGCGGAAGGCTATGCCAAGGCGCAAATTGCCGCAGGACAAGCCTTTCCTTCTGGCTCCAAAAAGATTTTCCTCAGTGTGCATGACGGGGACAAAACGGAAGCGGTTCCCCTTGCCCAATCGCTTGTTGGGCTCGGATTTTTGCTGGTCACAACGCACGGGACTCAAAATTATCTGGCGGCCCATGGGATTTTTTCAGAGGGGATTCATAAGGTTCAGGAAGGGTCTCCGCATATTGTCGAGATGTTGCAAGGCGGGGGAATTGATCTCGTGATCAATACGACGCTGGAAAGAAAACAGGTGGCCGATTCCTTTTTAATCCGAAGAACCGCACTGGAAAAGGGTGTTCCTTATTATACCAACATGCAGGCCGCAAAAGCGGCCGTTCAGGCGATGGCTTTTTTGGCAAAGGGGGAGGGATTAACTCCTATCCCCATTTCTGTTCTTTAGCTGTCATTGCGAGAAGGCCGTAGGCCGACGAAGCAATCTTGAGATTGCTTCACCCCATTGGGGTTCGCAATGACGAAAGAAAATCTTCTATCAATCGATTAAATTCCTCGGCCCTTTCCACATGGGGAAGATGTTTTGTACCTTCGATAATGTGTACCTTTGAATGGGAATAGCGCTTTTGAATTTCGTAGGCCATGGCGGGCGGCGTGATCGGATCGTCACTTCCGACCAGAATTAAAATAGGAATGGTGTGGGTGCGCTGAATCGGGTGCGGTGTAAAATTTAAAACCGCGCGAACCTGTCTTTGCAAGACGGCACGGGGAGCGGCAAATTTTTCCGCTTTTTGCACATATTGTTTGGCAATCTCCAGCTTCTCTTTGATAAATTGTTCCGACACCAGAAGAGGCAAAACATTGCGAATGCGGACTTTAGGAGATTGTCGGGAGCGAAGAAGCGGCGACAAAATTTGAACGATGTGATTATCGACATGCCCAAAAGTGGCCGACAAAACAAGCCCCGCAATTTTATCGAAATATTTTTCAAGACAGCACTGGGCAATCAATCCCCCCATCGAAGAGCCGACCAAAACCGCTTTCTCCAATTTTAAGTGTTGCAGGAGCCGATGAACATCTTCGGCCATCTCCAAAATCGAAATTTCGGAATCGGGATGGACCGATTTTCCCGAACCGGCGTTATCGAACGTGATCACTTGAAACTGTTTGCTTAAAACCGGAACCTGCTGAAACCACTCCTGATGGGAGGCCCCCATTCCGGGGATCAAAAACACCGGAAGTCCCTTGCCGCGGATTGTATAAAAGATTTTTCCAAAGACTCCTTGAAAAGTAGGCATGGCTTCACTATAAAGGAAGCCCCATGACAAAACAATTCGAATTCATTTATCGGGATAGAGTGCGTTACAGTGACTGCGACATGCACCAGCATATGAATCACGCCGCCTATTTTTCTTTCTTTGAGCAGGCGAGGGTGGAGTATTTTGAAAAGCTGGGGATGAAAGCGGGGGACGATTTTAAATCCATTCCCTTTATCATCGCGGCAGCTCATTGTGATTACAAGGCTCCGGCTTATATCAACGATGATATCGCGATCGAGATGGGGACCACCTCGATCGGCAACACCAGTTTTCGGATCGATTATGAAATGAAAAACGCCAAGACCGGAAAACTTCTGGCCCAAGGCTACACCATTCAGGTGATGTTTGATTACGACAAGATGCTCTCCTATCCCGTCCCAGAAGCCCTAAAACGCAAAATGATCAAAATGTAGGCAACTTTTTTTGAGACCTGCCGATAACAATAGTATGAGGGCTTATCATCGCCTAATAGGCTATTTTATTGGATTTGCCACAGGAATGAAGCTCGTTGCCTTCCTTTTGGATGCCATTCCCAAAATCGTTCGGTAGGACATTATCCAAAAATCTTATAATTTCTAACTGGTTATTTCGATACATTGCCGTCGCCAAAAAAATAACAAAAAGGCAAACCGATTTCTTAAATTTTTTCTCCGCGCCAGTACTGCATTAGCGGTCGGTTCAAAAAAATAGTATTGCGCGATTTTTTGATTCCAGTAAAACCAGCCTTGTTGTTGATGTGAAAAAAGTAAGTTCTTTGACAAGCTATCAAGTAATCGTTTAGGAGTGGCAACCGAAGTGGTCGCTCAATCTACGTAAGGCTGAGGCAGGCAAGCTTTGAACCATATATCAAGAGGCAGTAATGCTTTCTGGTTTATGGGGGAACCGGAACTAAAGGTAGTCTGTTTCTTAAAGGTTGAGGGCGAACCGGAACAAGGGGCTAAAAAGGGGTCGGGCATCCAACAGGGTGTTCGATATCAGAGACAAGAGCAAGACTCTAAGATTCAGTGATCTCCCGAACTCTAGGGCAAGGGAGGTTGCTAAGGGTGAAAGAGGATGAGGTGCTGGAAGCAGTGCCCCTCAAATTTCTGAAAGAACCTTATAAGTCCAAAGGAAATTTCACGAGAGGATTGGCAACCAAAGCTTGGCGATCCGGTCAAGCAAAAGTTACTGTCTTCAGGTGATGGAATCTAATCTCTGAAACGCAGGTTTTGGGCCGTACGAACCCAAAAAATAAAGCGCAAGAGAGATAAAGGCACTCGAAAGGGAGGCCGCCTACATCTGAGATAAAAACTCTGGAGAAACGAATAAGCCACTAACCTAAACGATTATTTGAGCGCTTGTAGAAAACCCACTGAGCAACAGTGGGTTTTTTGTTTCATGGATTTAAAGCTAAACTTTAGCATATAGTGCCAGGCACTAGGTGACACTTTTTCAACAGTCCCCTCTACTCTCGTGGATCGAGATGGGGGGCATAATCAGCGCTGATCCCTTCATCGACGTTTTTCTTGACCGCATCGAGCTCCTTTAAAATGATCGTGTCCGGGGTTTTATAAATAGAAGAGACCTTCTTCAAAAATCGGCTTAAATCACCTCTAATTTCATCTAAATCTTGATCGCTTAATTTATTCCACGCCTCGAAAATTTTCTCTCGATTTTGGTCAAAAAGGGTTTTAAAGGTTTTGTCATCCATAACCCTCCTTCCACGCCTGCAATTCTACCCCCCTAAAAAATGTTGTAAAGACGCAACTTTTTTAGCCTATTGCCGATAATAGTAATAACGGAGGATTTTTATGGGTGTTGCTTTAACCGCACTATTGCCATTTGCCCAACTGGAGGGTTTTCGGCCCCCTTCTCTTTTATCCGATATCGCTTTGGCGCGACCCAGTTTTATCCCTTTTCCTGACATTGTGGGCATCATCAACACCCCTCCATCGGTGCCATTTTTGGGGGCTAAAGCCTTTGCCCCCAGCGCCGCATCACTTCTGCTGGCGGGAGAATTAGTATCGGCGAATCGAGGCAATCCTGAGAAAGGGGCCGCCGCTTCATTTATGGAGACAGATCTCTTTTCGGGGGCTGGCAAAAAAGGAGTTCGAACGAATATTTTGCTGGCAGGGGGGACCTCACCGCAAGACATCATCCGACACTTTGTTGCCACTGGCGGGGATTCCCAATTTTTATCGCAACTTAAAAATTTGGCTTTGAGAAGAATTCGTGAAGATGACTTAAGTTGGCGCGGCGTGTTGGTTACTTTGAATGATGTTCGGAAACGTTTCGCCAACGCTGACCCCTTTTATCAAGAACTAACGCTGGTGATGCATGAAATTTTGGATGGGGCCGATAAAAAAGGCCTTTGGGAAAATGAGATCCGTTTCGGCAGGCTCTACGTCGATCCCCCTTCGGCAACCATGGCCGATATTCAATGGCTTGCAGAATCTATCCAACAGGAACAACGGTCAGGTGGTGATGGGGGTATTTTTGCCGGCGTTTTGTTTGATATCCAAAGATTCTCCTCCGATCCGGTTGTGGCACGAGAGGCCACAACAAAATATTCTAAATATGAGGACAGTGTCCGGAAAATTATTTCGGGCTTTGCAAAAATGTCGACAGAGCAAGTCTGGTCGGCCTTAAGAGAGGCTGTCAGAGAGGGGCGAAGACAAGACATCATTTTACTGACCCACATTATTTGTGACAGAAGAGAAGGGGATTTCGTTTCACAGATCATCGACCTGCAGTCCGTAACTTCTTTTTTTGCAATGGTTTGCAACCTCCTCATACTTGAGGGTTTTAGAAAACAATCGGAACAGGTTTCATTGCTCTGGGAACATACCAAATGCTTTATCAAACAACATTCTTCTCAAGAGGATGAAATGGATCATGAGCTTATATTAAGATTGATCGCTGTTTTTTCACACATCGGCATTAAAGCAGCAACAAGATTGAAACAGATAATTTTGAAAAAGGGGACTCCTCATCAACGTGCAGTTCTCTCGATGCCGGTCGATGAAATAACATAACACATGGTTACAGCCATTTTCCCTATTACAGTTGTTCCTCCTTTGGCCACTCCGTTTTCTTATGGCGCCATGCCTCTTGCCGCCTCAACCCCCATGGACAGTTTTGTCATGCTGGAACCGACCGGCGCTCAGGCAACAAGATCAAAACTCGATACCCTTGCAGGCAAACTCGGTTCACTTGGGTCTGAAGAAAAGAGATTGCTGGAAGCCGGTGCCGTTTCCCCTGGTACCGTTGCGGAGGATTTGGTCAAGCAGGCAGAACCGCTCATCCGTGGTTTTGCCGCTCGCTTTGTCAGCATTTGTAGAAGAAAAAAGGCCCCCGTTGATTTTGAAGATATTTTTCTTCTGACCAAGGCCGCCTTTGTTTTATTTGTCATTGAATGGAAATGGGATGTCGATAAAGGGCTTTCCCTCTCTGGTTTTGCCAGAAAATATTTTCCCTCTTATTTGGAGCGCTTTATTGCCGATGTCGATCCGGTCATCCACGATTTGCTCAATGCAAAACGGACTGCCCTATTACACCTTGTCGGAGAAAAAGATCAAGATGTCAGGAGGCGGGCTATTGATGAAGAGGTCGCCCGGCGCGGCCTGAATAGACATGTCGACAGAGTTTTCGATGATGCGAGAGATTCTGAAACATTTTCCATTTGGAGTCGGCTCTCTTCCAATACTTATGAAGAAAGAGAAAGAAGCCATGCACTTATTTTGGCTGTCGGTTATGCCATGTATGATCTGATCGCAGACCCAACAATCAGCCAACGTTCCAAAGAGGCTTTCATTTTGCGTTCTGTTGTAGCCGGAGAGCTAGTTGGAAAACTATTTTCGGTAAGTGATGAGCGAACCCGTCAGTGGGAAGTAAAGGCCGCTGAAAAATTTAGGGGGAGGTTGCAAAAACGATTGATCGAGGCTGAATTCACCGAATTGGCAGAGGGCCTGTCTTCTTCAAAAGAGGTGGTGGATGAGTTGAGGCGCTATTTGACAGCCGAAGAAATGGGAAAGGTGATGGCCAAGGCGGGATTTGACAGGGCACGGTGGGGAACTATGTTAAAAAAATCGAGAACCATTGTTCCGCCCCCTCCTCAAGATTACAAAGTGACATGGAGATGGTTAAGAAACAAACACGGGGTGCTTCAGAACTATCAAAAGCCGGAAGACCTTGCGGGTCTGCATACAGCCGATTTAAGAGAATTGATTGAGGGGCATCGACAAGTCGAATTGGTCGGCATTATTCAAGAAGAGAGTTTGAGATCTTTTGACATCGTTACCGATGCGAACAAAAAAAGAGGTTCCGGACGTTATTTTCATATTGTGTGTGATATCTTAGTCGAAGGGGATCACATTGTTTTGAATGTTTTGCCAACCCCTTGTGGCCTTTCTGTTGCTGTCGCCTTAAAATATTTGGCACAATCAAAAGATGTACAGGTTTCGAAAGAAATTTTGGATAGAGTGGACAAAACATCAAAACAGCGGCAACGAAAGGGACACCGTTTTCAGAACCATACCCTTTTGGCGACCATGACCCCGTGGGAACTTGCCGCATTGTCCGGAGGTCGGGATCATTTTTTTCTCATAGGACACGATGTCGGGAAGGGAGCGTTTCGTTGTCTCGATTCTGTTTCTGCGGAAGGGGCCGAGATTCCCCGTCTCTATTTTTCTGTTGAGATGAAAAAAGATGCGTCCGGCCATTTTCACATCGTGAATACAAAAGGAGGCGGTGTGCAGCATGTTGTGGCCGCTTTGGAAAAAAGTGGGGTTGTTAAAGTATCGGAAGCGACTAAAACGGAAATCGCGTGGCGTCTCTATCGTTCCGGAAGGGGGCCAAAGCCCGATTCTCTCCAAGAACTTCCTCAAGTCGCCTAAAATCTTTGGCTGCAAATACTTTCGATCTCAAAATGGCGGCGTCGGGAAAGTGGCTCAAATAGCCGGCAAGATGTTTTCCCAAAGAGGCCAGCCGTGTTTCCCCGCGTCTGTTTGCATAATAGGCAGCATGTTCTACTGCGGTTGCCATTCTCTCTTCACGGGTCGGTTTGGTGCCTGTGAAAATCCAAGGGTTGCCAATGGCGTGGCGGCCGATCAAGACGCCGTCAACACCGGTCTCTTCGATACGGTTTTTTGCTTCTGCCAATGAGGCGATATCACCGTTGCCAAGCACCAACGTTTTTGTTTGATGAATGATCTTTGCCGCTTTTGCAATCGCCTCCCAATTTGCTTCGCCTTGATACATCTGTTTTAGCGTGCGACCGTGAATAGAAATAGCCGCCGGTTTTTCTTCCAATAATTTTTCCATCCACCATTCGACGACGTTTGTGTCATAACCTATGCGGGTTTTGATGGAAAGGGGGAGGCTTTTTCCAAAATCGGCAACCCCCTGTTTTGTGGCACGGATAATTTCGATGGCCAAATCGGGAACGGTGATCAGTTTGGCACCGCAATTTCTTTTGACAACCGCCTTGGAGGGACAGCCCATGTTGATATCGATCCCGTCAAACCCCAATTTACAAACTATCTGCGCCGCTTTGTAAAAATATTCCGGTGTGGCGCCGTAAATCTGCGCCACAATCGGCCGCTCGATCTCCGAATATTCAAAGTCGCGCAAAATACGTTCCGGCGCGTGAAAGAGACCTTCGACCGTGGTGAATTCGGTGAACAGGACATCCGGCTTCCCATATTTGGCGGTGATATAACGGCAGGCGAAGTCGGTCACCCCATCCATCGGTGAGAGCCCAATGATCGGTTTGGATAATGATTGCCACATAATCTTTTGCGGCCTATGCCATATAAGATGATGTAAATCAACTTGTGTTGAAAATCGATGGAGATATAAGCATTGTCTAAGGGGCGATTATGAAAATTTCCAAAATAGCCGTGCTGGTTTTGCTTTTGTTTCCGGCCGTGGCGTTTACCGACTCGATAGAAGGAGGATACAAAGACGGACTCTATATTCAGGACGCAACGGAAAAATTTAGACTCAAATTTAATGTCTGGGCCCAACCGCAGTTTCAGTTTCTCTCCATCAGCAATCAGGGGAATGTCAATACATTCCAAATCCGCCGGGCCAGGCTTTCTTTTTCAGGCCATGCCTTTACCAAAGATTTTACCTATCGCTTTGAACCGGAAATTGTTCAGGGACATGCTTTTACCGTTTCTCCGGGTTTACAGTTCGGCGGAGTCAATCTTCAAGATTGCTGGACCACTTACAAATGGAAACCGTGGCTGCAATTTCAGGTGGGACAATTCAAAACCTATTTCAACCGTGAAGAGTTGACCTCCACGACCCAGTTGCAGATGGTCGACTATTCTTTTACAAATGAAGTCTTTAGCTATCATCGCGATATCGGCGTGGCCATTAAGGGAAATCTTTGGGACAACAAGTTGGAATATGCCTTCAATGTGATGAACGATGGAACCCATCGCAATGCGGCCAATAAAAATAACATGTTTTTGTTTACCTCCCGGGTTGTCTACAACGTTTTGGGTTTTCACGGTTATAGCATGGGGGATCTCAACTATTTGGGTCTGGCCGAAAGCGCCATTGAACATTCCGATAAACCGCAGCTTGCATTAGGTCTGGCCTCTTCTTATGACAAAGTCCGGGCGACGCAAACTTCCCCCGATCATCATACAACGGCCACAACATGGGATATCGTTTATCGTTACTCCGGCTTTTCGTTTTTTGGCGCCGGTTATTATTTTCATAATTTATCGCAAGGAAACAAAACGTGGGGTTTCATCGGTCAGTCGGGCTATTTTTTAATTCCAAAACGGTTGGAAATGGCCGCTCGATATGCCGGGGCAATCCCGACGGCGCAAAATGTGGCGAGCGGTTATGAAGTCGGCGCCGCCCTCAATTATTTTTTCTTCGGCCACAATTTAAAACTGCAGGCCGATTATAACTGGCTCATCAATAGCCCTCTAGTTTATGGCGCCAACGGCAACGCCGGTGTCGATTCACCCAACAATATTGTCACCACCGGCGGCAATCCCGGTTTTCATCAGGGTCAGCATGATCATCAAGTCCGTCTGCAATTCCAGTTTTATCTATAATCTTGATTTTTTGGCTCAAAAGATTTAGGTCTTTTGCCGCTCAAAATGAACTTTCTCATTGCTTCACTTATCACATTTCTTGCCGCCTCTGTTTTTTCATTGCTTAGCCGAGGAGAAAAGCCAAAAATCCTTTTCAGTTGTTTCGGTGTCGTTGTCGGTTCTCTTCTTGGGCTCTTGCCGGCAGTGCAAATTCTTTCGGGCGAGGGCTCTTTGGGGGAGATGTGGTTCAGCGGCATCCCGGGTCTCACATTGGCGCTGGGGGTCGATGCCTTGAGCGCCTTTTTTTTAGCGGCTATTTTTTTCCTCTCTATCTTGATCTCCATTTACAGCATCGGTTATCTCAAAGGGGAGACGCGCCTTATCTCCAGCTATCCTTTTTTTCCCGTCTTGGTCGGTGCGATGGCGGCGGTGGTCATGGCGCGCGACGGTTTTTTATTTTTGATCTGCTGGGAGGTGATGTCTTTGGCCTCCTATTTTCTGGTATCGGTGGAGCATGATTCCAGAGAGGTTCGCTATGCCGGCTGGATTTATCTGATAGCAACACACCTTGCCACTGCTTTTTTGATGGTTTTTTTCATTCTCCTCTGGAAAAATTCCGGCTCTTTTCTGTTTGAAGATGCGTTACGGCGACTCCCGCTCTCTCCGTCACTGGCGGGGATGCTGTTTGTTTTTGCCGTGATCGGCTTTGGGACCAAGGCCGGTCTTTTTCCGTTTCATGTCTGGCTGCCGCATGCCCATCCTGCGGCCCCAAGTCCTATTTCGGCCCTGATGTCGGGCGTGATGATCAAAACGGGGATCTACGGCATCTTGCGAACCCTCACCTTAGTGGGAGGGCCGGAGCTCTGGTGGGGCGGTCTCCTGATGATTTTGGGGATGCTCTCAATCGTCTTGGGAATTTTGTATGCCTTTGTACAGGAAGATATCAAACGTCTTCTGGCCTATTCGAGCGTTGAAAATATCGGCATCATTACGGTAGCGATAGGCTTGGGGGTCATGGGTTTGGCTTGGCCCAATCCATGGATTGCAACCTTGGGTTTCGCCGGAGCCCTTTTTCATATTTGGAATCACGCTCTGTTCAAAGGGATTTTATTTTTGAGCGCCGGCAATGTTGTCCGCACCGCACACACGCGACAGATGAGTCTACTCGGTGGGCTTTTGAAACCGATGCCGGTTACCGGAGCTCTCTTTTTTGTGGCCTCAGCCGCAATTTGCGGGTTTCCTCTTTTCAACGGTTTTATCAGCGAATGGTTGATCTATTTGGGCCTTTTCCAAGGGGGACAGGACTTTAATCATTTTTCCCTCTTTTTGGCGGTGGCGGGGGTGGTGGCCCTTGCTTTTGCGGGAGGGCTTGCCATTGCGGTATTTTCCAAGGCCTTCGGCGTGATTTTTTTGGGGAATTGTAGAAACAGGGACATTACAAAAATAACGGAAGTGCCTGCCTCGATGCAAATACCGATACTGATTTTGGGTCTCTTGTCTCTTGGAATCGGATTCGTTCCCCAAATGATTTGGGGCCCGATACTTTTAACTGTCCAATCTCTCCATACGGGGTTTGCAATCGAGGCAACAACGATAGTCGATTCTTTGGCAACGATCAGCCGGATTGTCGCCGGCATTGTCGGTGGCGCCGCGGTTTTGTTCCTTATTCGCTATTGGATTTTGCGCAAAAAACCGGTTCGTCTTTCGGTCACGTGGGATTGCGGCTACATCCATCCGACCCCCAGAATGCAGTATGGCGCCGCCTCATTTGCCGAACCAATATCGACTTTTTTCAAGCCGTTGTTAAAACCGATTCTTCATTCGAAACACTTTACCGAATATTACGGGGATCTTGCAGAAGAGCGATTTTTTGTCCCTTTGTTTAAAAAAACGACCCGGTTTTTTTCGTTATTGCGTCGATTGCAAAAGAGTCAGACGCAAGATTATTTGGCGCTCATGTTTGTGACACTTATTCTTTTGCTTTTGTGGGAGGTGTGGTTTGGAATTTGATCCGGTTTTATGGGGACTGCATTTATTTCTCCTTTTGGTCGCCCCCCCGTTTTTTTTGGGGGTCATCGCCAAGACAAAGGGGTGGTTTGTCGGAAGAAATGGGCCTCCTTTGCTTCAGCTTTATTACGATTTGTTCAAGCTCTTTAGGAAGGGGGCTGTTTACAGCAAAACGACCTCGTCTATTTTTCGCATGGCGCCGGCCGCCATTTTTATCCTTTTAATTTTTGCCGGTCTCTTTCTTCCGATCGGCGGCGCCGCCTTACTTTATTTTCGGGGAGATATTATTTTGTTCGCTTACCTTTTGGGATTTACCCGATTTCTTCTCATTTTGGCGGCGATGGATACCGGATCGAGTTTTGAGGGGATGGGAGCCAGCCGCGAAGTCACATTCGGCGCTTTGTCCGAACTCGCCTTTTTTCTTTTGTTAGTGGTTTTAGTCGTCACCACCGGCGCCCTTTCTCTCAATGGCATTTTTCAATGGGAATCGCTCCATTCCACTTTCAAGCCGGTTTTTCTCCTTTTGTTCTTTTCATTTTTTCTGATTCTGTTGACCGAAAATTCGAGGATACCGATCGATGATCCGGCGACCCATTTGGAATTGACCATGATTCATGAGGTCATGATCCTCGACACGAGCGGTCCCGATTTGGGATTTATTCTTTACGGCGCCTCTATCAAACTCTTTTTATTCATGACCTTTGCGGTCTCCCTTTTGTGGCCCCAGACAGGGGGATGGAGTTGGTTTTCACTCGGTTTCTTCTTGCTCAAAATTCTGGGGGTGGCTGTGGCGATCGGTGTTGTGGAATCGTCCAACGCGCGTTTGAGGCTGATCAAGATACCGCAATTATTGATCGCCAATTTTGTCGTCACCATTTTCGCCTTATTGGTGGCGATTTTCGGGAGGGCCCTGTAATGGAATGGCTGATTACCGGAATTATTTTGACCTCTTTTGTCGTCCTCGGGTCGTCGCGTTTGGCGAGTTCCATTCGCATGGTGGCGTTGCAAGGGGGATTGCTTTCGATTCTTCCAGTGCTTTCGAGACCTTCTTTTTTCGATCTGCATGGTCTTACTCTTTTTATTATTTCTTTTTTCATCAAAACCGTGGCGATCCCCGTTTTTCTCTTCCGCTCTTTAAAGCAGGCGAAGATTCAAAAAGAGGTGGAGCCGATTGTGAGTCTTCACCTTTCGCTTGTTGGAGGCGGCGCCATTTTGGTGATGGCCTTTGCCAGTCTTCGGGCTTTTCCTTTGCCCACGGCCCCCTTTCCCCCCCTCATCATTCCGGCGGCGCTGACCACGGTGCTCATCGGTTTTTTTCTTTTGGTTTCCAGAACCAAGGCGATCACACAGGTGATCGGTTTTCTGATCCTCGAAAACGGTGTTTTCCTCTTTGGGATGACGATCATTTCCGATTTTCCATTAACAGTGGAGATGGGGGTTTTGCTCGATTTGTTAGTCGGCGTCTTTGTGATGGGGATCATCATTTATCATATCAATAAGACCTTTGATCATATTGATACACAGGCCTTATCCAAATTGAGGGATGTGGAATGATACTGCTCTTTTTAATAACGATTCCGGCGTTGCTCGGCGTAGCGACTCTTTTTATTTCGGGTGAGGAAAAAAGAAAAACACGCCGCCGCATTTTAATGTTGGGGGCCTCCCTCCATTTTGCGGGGACACTCTCCCTCTATTTCTCCGGCGTTTCCCGCAAATGGAACGATTATATTCTTCTCGATCCCCTCGGGCTCCTCTTTTTGTCGATCACAAGCCTCCTATTCTTTCTCGTTGCCATTTACAGTTTCGGTTATTTTTACAAAGAGCACAAACCGCCGACAAAAGAGGGGGGGACAAAAGAGGGGGTGCGCCATCTTTACACCCCGTGCATGCTTTTTTTTCTGAGCGCCATGTCTTTAACAACGATGACCACCCATTTGGGACTGTTGTGGGTGGGCATTGAAGCAACAACACTGGCTACGGCGCCGCTCATTTATTATCACCATCATGAACAGGCGCTGGAGGCGACTTGGAAATATCTCCTGATCTGCTCGGTCGGCATTGCGCTTGCATTATTGGGGGTCTTTTTTATTGCCGCGGCAGGGAAGGGGAGCGGTGTCGATTTGTTTGTGGAATCTTTTGTGGAGAAAGCCGCCATCCTCAATCCACGCTGGCTTCGGATCGGCTTCATTCTTATTTTGGTCGGATTTGGAACCAAGATGGGGTTGGCCCCGATGCATACATGGCTTCCGGACGCTCATAGCGAAGCGCCATCTCCCGTATCGGCTCTCCTCTCCGGCGCTCTTTTAAATGCGGCTTTTTTGGGGATTTTGAGATGTTATCAAATCTGTTTCGCCGCCCACCTTGCCGATTTTGCCGGAACACTCCTTACCCTTTTTGGTCTTGTCTCCCTTTTTGTTGCCGCCGTTTTCATTACCGCCCAGCGCGATTACAAAAGAATGCTGGCTTATTCCAGTGTGGAACATATGGGGATTCTCTCTTTGGGGATCGGGGTTGGGGCCGGCTTCGGAAGTCTATTGCATGTGATCAGCCATTCGTTGACAAAATGCCTTTTGTTTCTTTTAGCGGGGCAGATTGTCCTGACCTATCGGACGAAAAAGACAACCGAGGTACATGGACTTTTAAGGACATTGCCGATGACCGGCATTCTTTTTACCATCGGTGGATTGGCCATTGTCGGTTTTCCCCCGTTTTCACCGTTCCTCAGTGAATTTTTGATACTTAAAGAGGGATTTGCCGCCGGGCATTCGGTGGCGATGGCGTTTTATCTGATTTTTTTGGGAATTATTTTTGTCTCTATGTCGCAAATTTTATTTGGAATGTTGCAAGGGGAAAAAAGGGAATTACCGCATAAAATGGAGCGGACTTATTTGATGATGGTGGCGCCGGTGTTTCTTGCGGCGGCGATTTTTCTATTTGGTTTTTATCTGCCGGCCCCGATGGTTGTTTTTTTGAATTCGGCGGCAAAACTTCTGGGGGGGCCGCTATGACCTCTCCTTTTTTGACCATTCAAAATGCCGTCTCTTTTGAACTCTCCAAAGTGCCTGTTTATTCCTCGGAAGTTTGGCGCCAGACGATTCTTCAAAATTATAGAGAGGGAAAGAGCCGCATCGTTGCTTTTTTTGGAGACAAGATCAACGAGGACCTCATACGGGTTTATTGCATCTTGGGTATCGATTCCAAAAAACATCTGCTGATCGGCGCCGCCGATTTTTCCGAAAACCGAACCTATCCCTCTTTGACACCCGAATGGACGGAGGCTCATCTCTTTGAAAGAGAGCTGTACGAAGAATATGGGATTTTGCCGGAAGGACATCCTTGGCTAAAACCGGTTCGGAAGCAGGGCGCTTCTCCTTTTTATAAAATGGAGGGGGAGGGGATTCATGAAGTGGCTGTGGGGCCGGTCCATGCCGGCATTATTGAGCCGGGGCATTTTCGATTTCAGTGTCATGGTGAAAAGGTCTTTC
>JAHFSU010000034.1 GCA_023265595.1 Deltaproteobacteria bacterium | reverse complement strand
ATATCCATGGTCCCAAAAAGTCAGTTCCCCCATCCATCCGTGCACAACATCAGAGGTGTTTCTGGCCGGCATGTATCGAGCAGCGTAACCACCGGCGACAGTGATGTGCGAATGATGGCCATAGTCCGAAGACATCTTGAAATCGACCAATCCGCTGATACTGGGGAGAATCGTGACCCAGTTGTGTTCCCAATGAGAGGTTACGTCGAGTGTTGGCTGGATTCCCAACGATAGGGTCCTTTTACCATCCGTCAGAATTCCTTTTTGAAAAATCCCGCTGACGCCCAAAAGAAATCCCCCTGTCCAACGCCCTTCTTCGCTTCTAGCCATCGCCTGCACGTTGCGACTGAGCGCCGCCCATGTCTCTTCATCCAGAGCCGATTTTTTTTCCGCCTTTAAATTTACCGCACGCATTGCCTCCTTCCTTTTGATTTCAGCAAGGAGATTCGCGGCCGCCTTTTGCAGGAATGTATTTTGAGAGGTTGCCAACTCTGCAACCTTATTTTGGATACTCTTCACCTCCGGTTCATCGGCATACTTCACCAAAATCTGGAGTAAAATGGCCTTTGTCTCGGCATCTTCTTGAAGATGAAATTGCTCGATACATTTCTGCAAGACTTCTGATTCCACATAAGGCAGATGACGGTCTAAATAACTGCTGATGGCCGGCTTGACTTCTGTTGGCATTGTTTTGGAGGTCACGAAATTCAAAAAAGGGAGATCCACTGTAAAGTTTGCATTTGTCAGCTCCAGGATAGAGAGAGCACGCATTTGGGCTGTGGCGTCTCCGCTGTACAAGTCTTTCATCAGAGAAGGTACAGGGATGGATGCGACGTTGCCCACTCTCTCTTGGTATTTCGCGCCGTAGTTGTCGAGCCCCTCTCTTATGACGGCGAGCTGTACTTCGCCGATAGCCGGATCATAAAAGGAGCCAAGTATCTGTGTGAGGGCAACGAGGGTATCGAGTGAGGGTTTTGTTTTTTCGGCTTTCAAGCGGTTATAAAAGTTGACAAATAGCAATGGTCGGAAATTTTCTCTAAAACCACTACTCATCATGAGGTCGGCCAATTTAAGCCCTTCCAGTTGGTCACTCTCATTTTTGGAGGCGAGCAGTGCCTCTACTTTTTGCACGGAGGGGTTTTCATTGAGATATTTTGTATAACCCTGAAGCACAGAGGTAGCGATTGGGATCTCTTTTGTAATTTTATCCCGCCAGTCTTTGAGAGACCAGAGAGGGTTTGCCTCTGCTAAGATGTGGGGTATTTGATCGCCGATCGGCATATCCGCTTTCAAAGCGACGCCGTGGAAGCGGAGATTGGGCCCGGTAACGAAGACCATTGTTTTACCTTCGGTTCCGAAAAATTCCGCCGATTGGGGATTCGTTTTGATTTTTAGAAAACGATAAAAACCATCCCCGTTGACCGCCTCTTTTTCAAACCATTCGCTGATTTGCGGGGTGGCTTCGTCCGTTCCTTCCAACAAGACAACCGCCTGTTCGCCAAAGCGGAGACTTTTAATTTGTGAGATCAACTCTTCATGCGTTGCAATCGTTTCGACTGTTTTTGAGAAATAAGGTTTGTTGGCCACATTTCCGGCGATGTCTAAGTCGGGGCTCCCCCGTTTGGAAAATAGGACAGCCAAAGGGTTGTCACTGTTCATTTGGTGGATCGCCCTTTCTCTTAAAGTGACAATCCCATCCCGGTTGATATCGGCATTTTGTGCATTAGCATCTAAAAAATATTGTAAACCCTGAAAGCCGACTGTCTGTGGTGGCGAATTACCATAGAAAAAGTCAGGCGTTGCCTTTGATTCGAGAAAATATTTTCCAAAGCCGCCGGAAAAACACCCTCCAAGGATAATAGCGAGATAAGGAGGATTGGAAAGATCGGGGATATTTTTTTCAAAGAGGTTAGGGAGTGCCTCACCGCTGATTCCATCATAGTCCAAATAAGACCAAAAGGAGGATGGATTCAGGATCAGTTCTGGTTTGTCCAGATAATGAGAACCATGCCCAAACTGGACAAATTGTAGCATTCCGTTGCTACCATGCTGGCGAATCAGCTGGGGTGTAGTGTTGTAAAAGGAGTCCTTCGAGAGAGGAGAATAGCTCAAGATATTGGGGACCGATTGCGGGGTTTGGGAAGTTACCGAAACGTTGGCAGGATAGAGGTCTCTGGCCGACTTTAAGTCGTCATAGTGCCGTGGGTCCATCTCCCCACCGACGAAAATGGCTGTAATCCTTTTGGTTTCCTTTGTACCCATATCTTTATCTACGGCATTATCCTGACTCGAAATGCCTCCTATATAGTTATCGTCAAAAATGGAAGAAAAGTTGCTTGACCTATCATAAATGATAACTTATCATAAACAATAACCATGTGGATTGTCTATGAATCGGATTGGACGCTAAAGCGGATACCGAAGTTGCCGCGGCAGGTCATCAAAAAATATGAGCTTTGGAAATCGATTGTGCGTTACAATGGGCCTGATAAATTGAGAGAGTTTAGAGGATTTCATGACGAGGGCTTAAAAGGGGAATGGTTGGGTTCCCGATCCTCGCGGTTAAGTCTTCAATACAGGGTTATCTATTCTGTAGAAAGAAAAGACGAAAGTGTTTATGTGGAAGATATCAATCCGCATGAATATTAAAGGGAGGTTCTATGCCAAAACATAAAAAAGGGGCTTATCACTTGGAGACATCGCATGCTGCTTTGAGTCCGGGGGAGACTATCGCCATGTTGCGGGAGTTAAAAGACTGGACGCAGGAGCAATTAGCGAAAGCCTCCGGAATTGCGGCAACAAACATCAGCCAGCTTGAAAATGGCCGTTTGACACTGGGCAAACAACGGGCTGTCGCTTTGGGCGAAGCCTTCGGAGTACACCCTGCCACATTGCTTTTCTCGGATATTCCTCTCAAGAAAGTGGCATGAAAAAAACAGTTTTGGCCTTTTGTTTTTTAATGTTACTCGGCTGCACTAAACAGTCAGCTCGTCCCCAACAACAAGCGGAAGCGGATCAAATGGCGATCGTTCAGTTGGAGGAGGCGCTGCTTCGTTTGGATGCTTCGAAAGAGGCCGCGGGCGAAGCCCATCTCATTGCAAAAAGTTTGGTCGACCAAACGCGCGAAACCAACAAAGAATTTCGCATGACCGGCGGGCCAAAGTGGCATAATTTTTTGATTAAGATGGGGGCGAGAAAAAAAGGATATTGTTATGAGTGGGTCCCTGAATTGCTCAAGGCCCTGCCGCCAACGCCGATGAAATATTTTGAACGCCATTGGGGCGGATCGTTCATGAGTATGGGACGAGAGAACAATGCCGTCATTATTACAAAACGCGGCGCCCCTTTGGAAACAGGTCTTGTCTACGATGCGTGGCGAGGCGTCGGCAAACCCTTTTGGATTCCGGTCGCCAAGGACAAAAAATATCGCTGGAGCCAGCGATTTAATGAAACACAAATTTTGATGGGCGAAGCCAAAGTAGAGCCGAAGTAGCTCTAAAAATCAGCGCCCTCTTTGGGCGTTGTGTTTTGCGATGGTGTTGGTGTTGCGGCGGGCGGCGCGGTTGCCGCCGGAGGTCCTGTTTGTAAAGGAGGGAGGGCCGGTTGCGGTGATGCCACCGGTGCTGCTCCGGTTTTTTCCAGCGCTTCTAGTTTTCCCTTAGCCATGGCGGCCTCTTGTGAATGGGGAAAATCTTGCATCACTTTTTTGTAGAATACTTTTGCTTCGTCTTTCATCTGCAAAGTCAGAAAACCGTCTCCCTGTTTTAATACGGCCTGTGGCGTATGGGATGATTTGGGGAATTGCTCGACAAATTTTTGATAATCTTTGATGGCCTGTGTAAAATCTTTTGTCCCATAGCGGCACTCGGCAATCCAGAATTGGGCTTCACCTTTTTGCGGGCTCTTCGGATACTGCTTCAGAAATTGCTGGAACGATTGGATCGCCTGTTGGTATTCGGCCCGTTGAACGGCATCGAGACCTTTCTGAAAATCTTTGGTCTCCTGCAATAATTTGGGACTGACTGCAGCCAAGGCCCTGTTGAGTTGATCTTGAAATAGCTTAATCTGACTTTCTATCGCATTCAGCCGCATCTCCATGTCACGATAATGACGTTCATTGCTCTCCGTCAGTTGCTTCATCTGGAAATTCTGAGTTTCGACATTACCGGTGAGCGTTTGCAATTCGGCGCGCATCCGGTCTAATTGGGCGATCGATTCGGCCACGCGCGCATTTTGCTCCACTTTGGTGGCTTCGTGCTGGGCCCATTTTTCTTCGAGCGCTTGTACGCGGTCATCTATTCCTTTGGCGAAGGAGGTTGAAGTGAAAAACAAACAACCGACAAAAAACCATCTGGATTGCTTCGCTATCGCTCGCAATGACATAAAGGTCCCTTCAAATAAAAACCCCACCTTTATATTGGGTATAAAGGCGGGGTTTCAAGAACTTTTTCAAAGCCGCTTATTTGCTGACAAAATCGTCACGACGATTTTTCCACCAGCAGCTTTCGTTATGGTCTGCGCAGGTCGGCTTTTCTTTGCCGAAACTGACTGTGGAGAGTCGGCCTTTGTCGACCCCTAAGTTGCCCAGATATTTTTGGGCCGATTTGGCTCTCCGGTCACCCAAAGCAAGATTGTATTCAGAAGTGCCGCGCTCATCGCAGTTCCCCTGAATTTCCACTTTGGATTTTCCGTTTTTGTTTGACCATCCGGCATTTCCTTTCAGAGCCGCTTCATATTCCGATTTGATGTCCGACTTATCGAAATCGAAATAAACGCTCTGCAGTTTTGCCCCTCCGGTTGACTTTGTCGTCTGCTTGGCGCAACCGGTCGCCATAATGCATAATGCGAGTACTGCTAAAGAATACTTCAAGTTCTTCATAAACTGCCTCCTTGTGTGGTCGTTATTAGCCCAAAAAGCTCTGTGATTAAAATAGCTTACAGAGCAATTTAAGGAAGGGGGCCTAGAAAGTCAAGGAGATTTTGCCACATTTGGCCAATGCAAGTGTTATTTCACTCAGACGAAGATGCTGTTGTCAAAAAAAAAGTCTCTCTGTATATTAATGAAATGAAAAACGGGCGTCGTATAGCCATTATCGACCGGTCTTTTTTGGCGCATAATGTTTATCAGATGCTTTTGAAGCCGTTGGGTTACAGCCTGCTCCGTTTCAACAATCTCAAAAATTTCAAAGACAACCGAATCGATAAAATGGGATGCTGCGCACTGCTCATCAACAGCAATGTTTTTGGTAAACAATTCGATACGCATCTGAACTGGATGAGAAAAGAAGCGCCTTTTCATTCACTCGAAAAAATATTTTTTTGTAACTCCGAAGAGAAAAAAATACAGGAGGCACTCAAAAAACTCCCTCATAGTCATGTGGTGGTCAAGCCATTTTACCCACAGCAATTGAAAGAGACACTGGAGAAAATGTGATGATGGACACAGAAAAACGTCTAGCCTTGCGTCGCAAGTGGCGCTCCAAAATTATTTTTGAAGATGAATTTGGAGAAGGGATCATTTATCTCTATTCCAAAGATATCAGCTTAGGCGGGCTTTTTTTGGAGGAACCGCCGCCGTTGAGCCTCGGGGCGCAGCTTTTTTTATCCTTTGTTCTTCCCGGGAAAAAACGTCCCATTAAGATTACCGGACAGGTGGTTCGTTTGGTGGAACATGAAGAGAAGGGGGCGTTATGCAAGGGGGCTGGAATCCGTTTTGTCGATTTGGATACCAAGACATTTCAACAGTTGGCCGCATTCTTACAACACTAATTTTTTCAAATCCTCAAATGTTGCGATCCCTTCCGATTTTTCCGTGATCCATCCGACATGTGGTATCTGCTCGATCAGGGGTTTTAATTTTTTACGGACATGTTGGTACAAGGCCCGTTTTTCTTCGGCGATGGTCGCGGCCTGCCGCCATATGTTTTCTTTTTGGTTTTTTCCCCACGCGATCGTTTTGGAATCCAATGTTTCGACAAACGGCGGCATCCGGTTGATCAATAGTCCTTCGAGCGTGTAACCGATCGAAGCGAGTTGCCGGCGGAAATGAAGAGGGTCGGAAACCGTTGCGGCGTGCATCGAAGTGGCCAGCACAAAGGAAGATTCTTTGGCTTTCAAAAGATCCTGAATGGCCGACGCGCGTTGCGTAAAGCCATCCAGCAGGCTGATGCTAAGATGCATCAGTTGGGCAATATCTGCCAGCACACCATCACCGGTTAAATGACCCAATGCCCCCAACATTTTACCGCCGATCCCGCCGATTTTAAGAGAAGGGGCGATCAAAAATTTCAGGACACTGTCCTCCAGCATGTTCGACATTTTGATGGGGGCCTCGAGAAAATCGATGGCATGTCGTGCCGGCGGCGTATCCACAACGACGAGATCCCATTTTTGTTCTTGAGAGAAACGGAACAGTTTTTCCATGGCCATGTATTCCTGCGTGCCGGCCAGCATCATGGAGAGTTGTTGGTACAAGGGGTTGGCGAGAATCGCCTCTTTCAAATTTTTGGGGGCGTGGTCTTGGATCAGCTGATCGAAGGTCTGTTTGGCATCGAGAAGGCAGGCCCAAAGTTCTCCTTTTTTTTCCCCATACTGCCAGATTTTTTTTGGTTCGGGAGTCGGTGTTTTTATCCCCAAAATCGCCGCCAGACGTTTGGCCGGATCCACGGTGATCACAAGACTTTTTTTCCCCAATGCCGCCGCTTTCAGCGCGAGCGCTGCGGAAAGGGTTGTTTTGCCGACACCGCCGAGCCCCAAAACCAAAATGAGTTTTTTCTGTTTTAAAAGTTTTTCGAAACCCATAGTTTCAATTCCTCTGCCAAATTTTTTCTCAATAAGTTTTCTTCAGGCAGAAAACCTTGCCACGGGAGCGTCGTTTTTTGAAGGGGGATCGCTTTTTCCAATTCTTGGATGCTCCTTTTTTGTTTTTCAAACTCGATATTCTCCCTTTGCAATATTTCCAGGAGGGGTTCTGCCTCCGGCGGCACCTTATTGGGGAGATTCTCCGGCATGGAGGCATCCCGATGGAGGACTCCGTTCACGATCAGTCCCTGCCAATGTAATTTCAAGGGGTCCTGAAGATAGGAAAAAAGTTCGATGGTCTCCTGCACAATTGATTCCTCCGGCTGTGTGACGAGAAGAAACGAGGTCTGTTGCGGATCGTGGAGCATCTCCCAAATTTGGAGGACCATTGTTTTGAAAGACCCGTGCTTTAAAGCGGCCATCGCAATGCGGGGTGCATCGCAAAGTGAGACGGTGTGGCCTGTTGCAGGGGCATCGATAAGCAACGTGTCAAACCCTTCTTCCTGAAGGAGCGAACGAATTTTTCCCAAAAGGAGTATTTCATTCAATCCCGGCACCGCATGAATAAAATGTTCCACCCACCGGTTTTTCAAAAGCATCAAAAATTTTTTCGGTAGAATCCGGGAGACATATTCCTCAAAACATTCTTTGGCCTCGAGATTAAAAAGGGTCAGATTTTTTTGAACGGAGGTTCCGTCGTAAGAGGGGGGCTTTGCATTAAAGAAATCGCCCATCCGTGTTTCGTTCAATTCAACAATACCGGTTTTTTTGTTGGATAAGGCGAGTAGGGTTCCCAACGCCGCCGTGACGGCACTTTTTCCGACGCCGCCCTTGCCCGTTATAAAAATGAGTCGCACAATAAAAGCTATTTTCTCTTTTCGTATTCGCGCAATTTGGATTCGAGCAGTTCGATTTTGGATCTTAAATGTTTGATTTCTTGCGCAACGGTCGGAATGCTTTGCACGCTTTCGACCGTCGGTTTGATCTGTTTGTCGACAAAGGTTTTAACCTGCTGTATTTCGCGGCCGGCGCTCACGATCGATTTTTGCACCAGCTCTTTGAGGGCCTCTCCACCCGTTGCGATGATCTGTTTGAAAGTGTTCAGAGGCAAAATGCCCTTCGTCTTTTTTTCCTCTTCAAAAATAATCTGTGCAAAAGTGACGGAGGTCAAATCCTCTTTGCTGGCATTGTCGATGATCTGGACCTCTTCCCCTTGTTTGATCATGTCGCGGATATCTTCCAGCGTGACATAGCAACTGTCCTGCGTGTCATAGAGTTTGCGGTTTTGGTAGCGTTTGATGACTTTCAGCTTCTTTTCCTGCGGGTTCATTTTTGTTTCTCCTTCCTGAAAAAGTTTTGGCGCGCGGCCACAATAAACAGGCCGATGAAAATCGTCCAGAGCAGTTCTTTAAGCCCGAAGCCCTGCAAAAATTCATTCCATGTCGGCATGATTGGAACCTTAGCGCGCCAAAAAAATCTTGTCCAGATGACAATTAAACAGGTAACATCGTGCGTTATTTTTTGCTGAAATAATTAATCGGCGTTGTATTTTTATCTTTATGATGAAGATAAATGAGGGTGGCATTGGCGTAGGTCATGATTCCCAAAAGCGGGATTGCCGCCCACAGCAGGGTTCCCGAGCCGGTTAAAAAACCGATGCCGGAAGTCAGGACTAAAATGTAAGAGGTGGGAATCATGATTTTTCGGAAGTGAAGTGCGATGCCGTCATAACGTCCGGCGGTGGGATGCCATCTTTTGATGTCGCAGAATTTGAGGAAGAGGTATTCCAGAAGATAAATATCGAACAAAATTTTTGTCATCAATAAATTGGGCGTGTGGAGAAGTTTCCACAGCCAACCGGCTGTGCAAAGAACGCCGATCATTTCCATTAAATAGACGACCTTGCTGAAACGATCGAAAAAGAACTTTAGCATCTATTTTCCCTCCACGAGAAGCCGGACACTTCACGAGGCGAGCATATAGTAAGAGCATATGGTAGCAGCTACCATATGCTCTGGCTCCTCGTGAGTTTGGCTAAACGGGTCTCCTCATTTTTTAGCTCCTGGTTCAGATGCCAATGCATATATTTTTTCAATTTTTCGGGGATGTTTAGCGGATTTTCGGGCGCCCCCGCATCAGCAATAAATTTGTTTAATTTATCAATATTTAGCCTATATCTCTTCAGTAGTTCTTGATGAGAATATCGCCTCGTTTTTTGCCCCGTTTCAAAAAGAGGTTTCCCCTCCTGATTTTCCCCCATTTTTTTAGGGAGGCCAAACCACGAGAGGACCGTTGGAAAAATATCGACCCCTTTTGCGAAGCCGTAGATTCCTTTGGGGACGGTCGGCCCCGCAATCAGAAGGGGGATGTGCATGTCGCTTTGGGAAAGGGATCCATGTGTTCCTGCTTTGACACGGCGAAAGCCCCGCGGATCTTCCAAAACCACCAAAATATCTCCAACACGTGGGTCGGCAAAAAGATTTCCCAAGGCAACAACGGCATTGGGAAGGGGTTCCGCGATTGTTTTTTTCTCCCAAATTTGTGCGTCAAAAGATTTGTCGGTTAACATCGGTTTTAATTTCGGATTCGTTGCATATCCTAACGGATCTTTTTCCCTGTAACGATAGGCAAAAAGAGGGTCGTCTCCATTGGGGATTCGGGTAATGATCCCCTCTCCCTCTTTATTATAGATGCGAACGCAATCGACACCATCGCGTACGGCCAGCCATTCGACCGCATTCTGTTTTCGGATCAGTTCGATCAGATCGATCCGTTTATTTTTTCCGGGGAAGTGCCGCAATCTCTCCAGTGTCGGGACATCTTCCCATCCCTTCTCGCCCGGAAAATACAAGAAAGTGGAACTGACACCCCGATTGCCCGCATACGCCACTTTTTTGTTTTGAAGCGTGTTCCAGAGGAGATGTTTTAATTTGAATAGTTTGCCGGCATCGTGCATTCCGTGGTCGCTTGAAACAATAAAATAAGTTTTGTCCAGAAGACCGCGTTTTTGAAGCCGGTCTGCAAAATTTTCAAGAAGGGTGTCAAATTGTTTTAGTGTCCACCGGATTTCATCCGATGCGGCCCCCGTTTTGTGGCCGTAAAAATCGGCACCGTAGAGGGCCACCAGATTGTAACGCGGCAGGGTTCCCTCCGGTTTTGAAAAAACTTTTTTGAGCGATTGGAAAGCAAGCCGGTCCAGGGCCAAACCATTTTTGGCGATGGCGCTATTCCAAATAGCGGCCAACGGAAATTTCTTGGGGAGGGCAATCGAGGCTCCCTGACGAAAATGGGTGTAGATGGCCGCCGAAGGGGTGGGTGCCAATTTTTCAAAAAGGGTTGTCGGCGGATAGAGTGTCCCGACATCGGGATTGAGAAGGGCCAAACGGTTCAACAGATCGATGTTGGGTCTCTTGTAGCCGCCCAAAGTGAGATAGCCAACCACTTTCCGGTCGGTCCGATCGAACCACTCCAAAAAAAAGATGCCGGAATTACCGGTTCCGAGGCCCGTGACAAACGAGATGTATCCGGGGGTGCTGACGGTCGGAAAAACGGTCAGGGTTTTTTCAAAAACAGCCCCTTTTTCAAAAAAAGTTTTTTGAATAAAAGGGAGCTCCCCTTTTTGAATCTCTTCGTTCAGCACGTCGTAACGGGCCCCATCCAATACAAAGTGGATTACGTAAACATCGTTGATCGCGTAGATTTTTGTGGAGAATGCCAGAAACAGAACCGCCAAAAGCCCTTTGACTAATTTTTGCATGGCGGGCATAAGAGCATCATGCATCAAAAGATTCAAGGACTCTATGCGATTGCCGACAATACGTTTCGGCCTGAGTGGACACCGGCGGCGGAGTTGGCTTTGGAATTTTTGCGCGGAGGATGCCGGATTATACAGCTAAGGATGAAATATGTCATTCCGGCGGAAGCCGGAATCCATCCTGACGTATTAGGAAATGCCGAAAAAATCATGTCGTTCAAAAAAAAATATGATTTCATCTTTATTTTAAACGATCATGTCGATCTGGCGTTGGAAATCGGAGCCGATGGGGTGCATGTGGGGGCCGATGATATGCCGGTGACGGAAGTCCGCAAACGGGTTGGCGACAAAATGCTGATCGGCTATTCCTCCCATTTTCTGGAGGAGGCCGTGGCTGCTGAAAAAGCGGGGGCCGATTATGTTGCCTTTGGCGCCATCTTTCCGACAAAAACAAAAGGGCCGGGGCATCCGGTGCAAGGTTTGGAAAAATTGCGCACGGTTGTAGAAGCGTTGAAAGTGCCGGTCGTTGCGATCGGCGGGATCAACCGCGAAAATTTTCGCAAGGTGCAGGAAACGGGAGTTGCGGCGGTTGCCATGATCACGGCGTTGACGGGCGCCACTAATATCGCAGAAGCGACGCGGGGATTTATATCGGACTCTCGGACTCTTGGACGCTAGTACGATCGTACGAGAGCCCGAGCGTACAAAAAAATGCAACATGTGTTAATTATAGCCGGTTCCGATCCTTCGGGGGGCGCCGGCGTTCAGGCCGATTTAACCACGCTCAAAGATTTTGGTGTGCCGGCCATTTTCTCGATTACGGCGTTGACCGCCCAAAATGACGAGAAGGTTTTGCAGATTCATCCGACGCCGGCAGATGTTTTGACGCAGCAGCTCTCCGCGGCTTGCGAAGGCAAAGAGATCGGCGCGACAAAAATAGGAATGATAGCCAATGCCGCAAACGTGATGGTCCTCGTCTGGTTCTTGGGAATCCATAAATTTCCGCAAATTGTGATCGATCCGATTTTACATTCTTCCAGCGGTGTCCCCCTTTTGGAAAAAAGGGCCTTCGATATTTTCAGGAGGCAGTTATTGCCGTTGGCAACCGTCATCACACCGAATTTGTCCGAAGCGGAGACCTTTGTCGGAAGCCGCATCTACAATTTGGAAGGACAAAAAACCGCCGCGCAAAAAATCTACGAAGAGATCCATGCTTACCGCGAAGGAAAAATGCCGGAAAGGCCTTTGGCTATTATTGTCAAGGGGGGGCATCTCAAAGGAGAGGCGGTCGATGTTTTGTATGACGGCCGCGAGATTAAAGAATTTGGCGCGCCAAGGGTTCCGGGCCGCTCTCCGCGCGGCACCGGCTGCCGTTTTTCTTCTGCGATCGCGGCGGGCTTAACGAAAGAGGAACCATTGATCGAAGCGGTCGGCGCCGCCAAGGAATATTTGTCAAACTACATCCGCTCCCCGCATCACGGATAAGTCTGTTGACAAATCCTGTTCGTGGAGCCCTCCGCGCGGAACAAAAAAGGGTTTGTCAACGATCTGATATATCAAAACGAACGTGTAAGAGAGGCGGTGATGTTCCATCGGGAAGGCTGGATAAAATCTCTGACGGCGACTCGGGCGCCCCAACCTGCTTTTTCAAAGGCGGGGTCATTGAAGGGCCAATAACTCAACGCAAATTCATAATCCAAACTCAAATTTTTAAAAGACTCTTTCGGTTTTTGATTTAATTTTGGAAAGACCAGCATGCCGCCCGCTTCCCATTGTAGGTAGCGCGGTGTTCGAAGGGGGGTGTTGGCGAACATTTTTAATGCTCCATCCAGATTCCAGCGATTGGAGTCTGTGCCGGGCAGGGTGAGTCTGGGGCCGGCCAAAAAAGAGAAGTAGGAGAAGTCCCCTAACAAATAAGCGGTGTTCGTCGTCAACCCCAAGTTGTATTCAATGCTTGCACTGGAGGCTTTTTTATTCGCATCCAGATGATAACCGGCCGCAGCCGTTTGAAAAAGCCGTCTCGTATCCAGAATCCCGGGAACATTCCCCTGCTTAAAGTTGTGGGCCCCATATTCCTCGCGAGCACCTACGGCGCTAAAATAGGCCTGGGCAAAATGAATTTGGTCAAACCAGTTTTTTTTTGTATTTTTGGCCCAGTCGCAAAAAATTTCGGCAAGGTCGGGCCATGATTTTTCAAAATCTGAAGGGGGGATGCTTTCCAGCCGGTTTTTGATCAATCCTGCCTTGACGTGATGTGCGGCACTCTCCGGTGTTTTGCCCAGCAGGGCCAGCATTTGATCCAAAGCCGTGTGGGATAAAAAGGGCCAGAATTTTTGGAGGGAAGCTAAAATTCTTTTTTGATCCCTTTCCGTTTTTAATTTTTCGAAAAAAAGATCGAGGGTTTTAATTTCATCGTAGGGAAGCCGCCGCGGCCGGTAGACGCTGGGGTTTGCCTGAATTCGTTTTTCAACCCTTTGTCGGACATCTTCAATACTCTCAAGGACAGCGGCTTGGGTCTCTTCAACCGGCAAATAGGACAAAGGCTGGACCTTGTTCGTTTGCTGAATATTGTGGTTTCGGGCCGCCTGATTGATCAGTTCCGACCAGACCAGATACCCGAAGTTGCTGGGGTGCTCATTGTCCGGGGACAAAATGACTTCGCGGCCGGCGTAGAAGATGTCGCCATAGCCCGGAATGTCATGGACTGTTATCCCCTCGACCCCGATTTTTTTGAAGATGCCGGGGAGATCCCAGCGGTTGTCCATGACCAGCCAGTTGCTTCTTTCCACAAGAATTTTTTCAATGGCCTCGCGGTAATTGATATATTCATCCTTAAGTGACTGAAGTTTCTGAGCGGACAAGACGACGTGCCGCGGCAGGCGCTGATCTTCCCTTGCGGCAACAACCCAATGATAGAGAGCCGCGGACCCCGGAGGAATTTTTTCGCCATCCGTATATTTCGCGTCGCTCGGGAGTTCTTCAAAGGCATCCGCCACATTGGGGGGGATGAAAAAAATGCGGCGGACCCCATCCTTCACAAGAGATTGAGTCTGCTGATCCAAAATTTCCAGATCTCTTTCATATTCCCCCGCATTGATTTCGGCGGCCGAAACGACAATTTGCCGGAAGGTAAGCAGATCATTGCTTCCCAGCGCGACGGTCAAAAATCCCCCCTTGCTCTTTTGCTTTTGCCGCATTTCGGCGGTTTTTGTGAGGACATACCCGAGCAGATTTTTTTCTTCTGCTTTTTGCGTCTCCTTCAAAAGACGCGGGCGGTGCAAGTTTAGGAAGATTTGCGCAGGGGATTTCCAATCGCCGGGCTTTTCCAGATCGTTCAGGATATCTCTCAAGGTGGCCGCAGGGATGGCAGCCATATAAACTTTCGGGTCTTTCGGTTCCAGACAAAACCGTTTTTTAGCCGCGACAGGTTTTTCGTACCCGGGATTTTCGAGCGCGCAGTCGAGGCTCTCCACGGCTCCAAAATTGGAGAGGAAAATATTGGAAACTTGAGAGAGGGTCGCCCTAACAAAACTTCCATCGGGCTCCAGCAGCTTGTAACCGGAAAAGGGAAAGTCTTTGTCGAGAGTCAGAATGCTCAGTTCGTTGGCAGAAAAACCGATGCTTTGCAAAACAAGCTGCGGCAAGAGATAGGGAGGGGTCTCAGGTGTCGCCGGCGTCGATTGTGTGGCAAACTGCATGGAGGTGCTTAAGCTGTCTCCCATGACCGCCCCGATCTCCCCCGTAAAATTTTCCTGAAGCTCGTCCATGTTGTAGGGTGCTTGTTCAAAAACAAAAGTAAATGTTTTGAGAATATCGGCCCGGGTAACCCGTTCCGGATTTTGGGAGAGGGCCTCGACATCTTTTTCAAAATCCACAACCTCTTTTTGTCCGCTTTTTAATTTTTCAAGAAGGCGATGCTGGATGGTTACGAAGTTGTTCCACAAGAGGGTCGTCTCTGCGGCTTCTTTGGCAAGGCCTTGGCGCAGTCTCGGGGATTTTGATGCATCCAGTTCAAAACGGGGAATCCCATTTTCTGAAAGGGATTTTTTCCAGAAGGGGGCGAAGCGGCGAAATTTGAGTTCGAGGCTGTAGGGATCTATGTCGGTATATTCTAATTTGCCGTCTCGGTCTCCGCTGCCGTACTGGTCAAACGAAATCAGCTCTTGCCAAAGGGAGGCGGTCAGCGGGTATTTCTGCGGCATCGGTTTTTCGATAGGCATTGAAAACTCTCTTGCTCCCCCGACCGTTCGCCATTTGTGCATGATGGTTTGGTCTTGTCAATGCCATTGACGGTGTCTGAAGAGCATATGTTACCTGTTAACATATGCTCGATTTTACATTCTTCCAGCGGTGTCCCCCTTTTGGAAAAAAGGGCCTTCGATATTTTCAGGAGGCAGTTATTGCCGTTGGCAACCGTCATCACACCGAATTTGTCCGAAGCGGAGACCTTTGTCGGAAGCCGCATCTACAATTTGGAAGGACAAAAAACCGCCGCGCAAAAAATCTACGAAGAGATCCATGCTTACCGCGAAGGAAAAATGCCGGAAAGGCCTTTGGCTATTATTGTCAAGGGGGGGCATCTCAAAGGAGAGGCGGTCGATGTTTTGTATGACGGCCGCGAGATTAAAGAATTTGGCGCGCCAAGGGTTCCGGGCCGCTCTCCGCGCGGCACCGGCTGCCGTTTTTCTTCTGCGATCGCGGCCGGTTTGGTAAAGGGATTAAAACTAGCAGAGGCCGTGCGAGAGGCAAAAAAATATCTCACCGATTATATTTCAAAAAATTACTGAATTTGACGAACTTTGTCGTAGCCGCTTTCGGGGACATAAAGAACCGTCCCTGTTGGATTGAGGGCGATGTCCCATGGAGTATCGATAGAGGCGGCGGTTCCCGTTCCGTTCGTGTCACCGGCGGTGCCGGAACCGGCAATGGAGGTGACATCACCTGTGGCGATTTCCAATCGACGAATTTTATGACCCTGATTTTCAGCGATGTAGATATAGGAATCGGTTGGATCAATGGCAATGCCGCGTGGTGCATTGAAAGATGCCGATGTTCCGTTACCATCGGTGCTTGCGGCGGTGCCGGAACCCGCAATAGTTGAAACGACTTGCGTGGCAATTACGATTTTTCGAATTGTGTGCCCCCCATCCGAAACATAAAGATTGGAATCGGTCGAATCGATGACCAAATAACGCGGCCTGTTGAATGCGGCCGATGTTCCGGTTCCATCTGTCTCCGCCTGCGTACCGCTCCCCGCTAAAGTTGAGACCGTTTGATCAACAACAACTATTTTGCGAATCAGGTTGTTAACGGCATCGGCCACATAAAGATTGGTGCCGCTATGATCGATGGCCAACCCGTTAGGTTGATTAAATGAGGCGGAAGTACCGGTTCCATTGGCGCTTCCAGTGGCGCCGGTTCCGGCAAAAGTAGTGACAACCCCGCTGGAAATAACAATTTTGCGGATGTCATGATTTTGCGTATCAGCAATATATAAATTGGTTCCCGAGACATCGACGGCACAACCTTTAGGGGTATTAAAACGGGCACTGGCCCCTGTCGCATCGGTTGAGCCTGTGCTTCCGGCTGTGCCGGCAAGTGTCACTACATTGGCGCTGGAAATAGTGACTTGTCGGATGATGTGATTGCCGCTATCCCCTACGAAAAACTGGGTGCCGTCCGGTGAAATACAAATGCCATTGGGGTTAAGGAATCGGGCTGCTGTTCCAGCGGCATCCGTACTTCCGGTGGCTGTCGTTCCGGCCGGAGGGCCTGCAAAATCGCTGACAACACCCGTTAAGGACCACGCTGACACGGAGCGACAGAGGCTAAGTGTTGTACATTCTCCGGAGTCACACTCGGCATTGGCACCACAGGAGAGGTTCGCCGAAACCAACGAGGATATCTCGCTGATATTGGTGTGCTTGCTGAAATTAAATTTTGCCGAACCGCTTGCCGGTGCCGCATCGGTGCTGGAGCCGATAATACAAACGGCACACCAAATCCCGTCTTGATCGCTATCGATCTTTTTTTTCATATGGGTGATGCTAAAGTCGCACGTCAATTTTGTATAACCGTTATCCGTTGTTCCCCATGCACCTGCTGCCACCATGACTTTGCCGTCGTTGGCGTTATAAAGATCACAAAGGGGTTTATTGATCCCGCCATTCACTTTCAGATAGGATTCTTTTTTGGTGCCGCAACTTTTTCCATCTGTTCTGTATGTATCGACCATTCCATTTGTGCCGGCAGTACCTGAAGCATTAAAATCAATGTAACAGGTTAGCGCAGTTTTATTTGTGTCGGACAGTGTGTTTCCAAAACCGATAGCGAATTGTTGGTTTGAATTGCTGGTCTGTGTCCCTTTAACAAACTGGATATCGACACTGCTATCTCCCGTTGCATCCGTGATTAAGTTCAGAAATTTTCCGGACATGGAGACGGTTGTGTTGCCGTTAGAGGCGACGTCGGCTGAAGCCTGGGCTGTAAAACCGAAATCGATATTGTTGGATTGTTTGGCAGAGTCGACACAGTCCACAGCAAAAGTGCGGCTGCTCCCTGCAGGAATAGAGAGATTGTCAAAAGAGACGGAAGAGGCATTGGCGGCAACGCTGGCTGTTTTAGAAATAGCCGACATGTTGGCGCCGGAAACAGCCAAAGTACAACTGCTCAAACTGGCCCGACTGTCCGCTTTTGTAACAGAGATGTCTGCTGAGGATCCGCCGATGATTGCCTTAGCTGCTTTGCCTGTGGCATTGGGATCCGGATTTTCGATCACAAGACTGACGGCGGCATTTTTGGCTTTTGCTCCATCAAGCGCACCACCACATCCCATGATGCACAAAAGCATGCAAAAAAAACCGGCCCATTTTAACCTATCCATACCCAAATATTATCGTCCTTTGGAGAACGACAAATAAGGGGTCCGTTTTGACTATTTTTGTAAAAAAGAGGGTGGCGTTTTACCCGCCCAAAAGGCTCCTCTTTTCGCGGTATTGCCTCTGCAGTTGGGATGCCAAAGAATTGACGGGCACTTTATTTTTCCATACTCCCATCACTTCGCAAACCGGCATCACTTCGCTGGTGGAGCCGGTCAGGAAAATTTCTTCGGCGTTTTTAAGCATTGCGGCGGTGATCTGGTCTTCGCGATGCGGGATATTTTGTTTTTTTAAGATTTCCAATACCACTTCGCGCGTGATGCCGCTCAAGAGTCCGTCGGAAAGGGGAGCCGTGATGACCGTTTGATCGATGAGGATAAAAAGATTAGTTCGGCTTCCTTCCACCCAAAAACCTTTCTGATTTTTCAAAATCGTTTCATAGGCGTTGTTTTCTTCCGCTTCGCGGCGGGCCAGCATTTTGATCAGGTAACTTGTCGATTTGATATTAGCCGTGGCCGGCGAGTCATTCAGCAACAAAGCAGAGGGCCATACCTTGACCCCGTTTTGAAAATTTTTGGGATCGATGGTGACCGGACGGCAAAATGCGGAGACATTTACTTTTGCTTCTTTGGGGCGGCCGACGCCGAAACTGGCGCCGACTAGGCTGATGGTGATCCGAACAGCGGCCTCTTTGATTTTATTGGCCTCGCACAATGCCAAAAGAATATTTTCAAAACCTTTTTCATCAAAAGGAATCTGAATTTCAAGACGATTCAAATTGGCTTTCAACCGCTTAAAATGCCGATCAACAAACGCCGGTCGCCCCTTGTAACAGCGAAGGGTCTCGAAGACCCCTTCGCCGTACAAGTAGCTTCGGTCAAAATGGAGACGACCGCTTTTTCTTCGTCAATGAGCCGGTTGTTGTACCAAGATTGCATTCGGCACGAAAGTACCCGACGCCGGTGTGCCGGTCAAGGCCACAACCGCCGATCGCATCAAATCCATTTGCGAACAGTTCATTGTTCCATCCGGGGCGCAGACATATTGCGCCAAGACATTTCCAAAACCGGAATCCAACTGGATGCCAATGCCTGACAGAACATGATAGCCCACCTGAATCTGTCCCAGCGTGCCGGCATTAAAATTGGCGGTGAGGAGCGACCCCGTTCCAAAATCATAGCCAATCGCCGCGACAAATTCAGCGCCGGTCGGGTTGATGGCGATGGGGTTTGTCGCATCAGCAACGACCACATCCTCGACACGCC
>JAHFSU010000010.1 GCA_023265595.1 Deltaproteobacteria bacterium | reverse complement strand
TTGAATACCCGAAAGAGCCGTTCCGCCGCGGAAAAATTTTAACGGCGGAGCAATTAGAAAAATTGGGGGGCTTTGAACGCTACGGCGATCCCGATGGGGACGGCGTTCCTTATCGAACGCTTCCGGGGACCCAACATCCGAAAGCGGCCTATTTTACACGCGGCTCGGGACACACGGCTCAGGCAACGTATTCCGAAAAGCCGGAAGATTGGAAGGGGGTATTGGATCGTATTGCCAAAAAAATCGAAACGGCGAAAAATAAATTGCCGCAACCGGTGGTAGAAAAAACAACCGGCGCTAAAATCGGATTGGTCGGCTACGGTTCCACGCATGTGGCCCTTGTCGAAGCCAAAGAACAACTGGCCTCCAAAGGGATCCGAACAAACTATCTCCGGATTCGTGGCCTTCCGCTCAATGGCGCGGTCGGCCAATTTGTGGAATCGTGTGAGCATGTTTATGTCGTCGAACAAAATCAACAGGGGCAGATGATGAATTTGATGAAGATGAACTATCCCGCCTTAGCGGCTCGAATGCGTTCGGTGCTTCATTATGACGGAATGCCGATCGATGCCGCTACGATTACGCAACAGATTTTGAAATTTGAAGGAAAAAATTTATGACACAACCTGTAACAACAGCGCCTGCGACACCGGCACAATCGGCTCAGCCCAAAACCAATCGTTTAGGGTTGACCCGCCAAAACTATACCGGTTCTCCGACGACATTGTGTCCCGGTTGCGGACACGATTCGGTAACCAGTTCGATCATCACCGCCTGTTTTGAAATTGGGTTGGATCCGGCACAATTGATTAAGATGAGTGGGATCGGTTGCTCCTCCAAAACCCCGGCCTATTTTATGAGCCAATCTTTTGCTTTCAACTCGGTGCATGGTCGTATGCCTTCTGTCGCAACCGGTGCGCTGCTTGCCAACCGAAACCTCAAATGCATCGGCATCAGCGGCGACGGCGATACCGCTTCTATCGGTCTCGGGCAGTTTATGCATCTTTTGCGTCGCAATGTTCCGATGGTCTACATCATTGAGAATAACGGCGTTTACGGTTTGACCAAAGGCCAGTTTTCGGCTACGGCGGACAAGGGTTCCAAACTCAAATCGGGTTTGGCCAATGATTTTCCGCCGATCGATTGCTGCGCGATGGCTCTTGAACTCAAATGTTCGTTTGTGGCCCGTTCTTTTTCCGGCGACAATAAGCAATTGGTGCCGCTTCTGAAGGCAGCCCTCTCTCATAAAGGGACCGCATTGCTCGATGTGATCAGCCCTTGTATCACGTTCAATAATCATGAAGGTTCCACAATGAGTTATGATAATGTGCGTGCCCATGACATTCCGTTGCATGAGATCGGGTTTGTTCCCCATACAGAACCGATTGTTGCGGAATTTGAACCGGGGACGATAAAAGATATTGAGCTCCCCGACGGTTCTCATTTACGTTTGAAAAAGTTGAACAGAGATTATGACCCTACCGACAATATCATGGCTTTGAAGGCGATCGAAGAATCCCGTTCGAAAGGAGAGTGGTTGACCGGTCTGCTTTATATTCAGGAGGGTCAGCCCGATTACACGACACTCATGCATTTAAGCCAGACCCCTCTGACTCAATTAAAGGAGGAAGAGTTGCGTCCTTCCAAAAAAGTTTTGGATGAAATCATGCAGGAGCTTTTGTGATTCAGAAGGAGCTGGTCAAAAAACACCCTTCCAACTGGTTGCCCACCGCCAAACTGGTTGTCCGGCAGCCTGAAGAGATTAAAGTTTCGCAGGACGATCTTTTTCCAAAGGGGGAGATTGTCAAATTTTTTGCGAATCAGGATTACGGTTTTATCAAAGACCAACATGGCAGGGATGTTTATTTTCATCTGCACGAAATCGATTTTGTCGGTCCTAAAAATGCCAAGACATATATTAAAGTGGGTGGTAAGGTCGGATATGATCTTTCGTGGACTTCTCATGGACAACACGTCCGCAAACTCAAAATTTATTAATTGTCATTGCGAGGCGAAGCCGAAGCAATCTCCATGCAAAAATAAATGGATTGTTTCGTCGCTGGCGCTCCTCGCAATGACATTCTTGATGATATCTTCCGCGCAGGCGCAACCCCCTCCTGTGACGGAAGGAATCATGCCTCCCCGAAATATTTTTGGGCTGAAGGCCGCCTTAAAAGAATCCTATTTCCGTTTTTTTCCGATCCCCATTTTTGAAACCGATCCGGCGGCCGGCCAACGCTATGGAGTCATGCCGACCTTTCTCTGGTTCGATAAAGCCGATCAACTTTTTACGATCGGTGTGGGGGCCGTCACCTACAATCCCAATGTGGTCAAATGGGGCGGTTTTGCCGGACTCTTTTTCTATCCCTCATCCTATGAGCGATTGCGGCTTTTTTATCAGCAGTCGCAGAATTATGAGAAAGATTATTACCTGCAATATGTGAATGACCGATGGGCCGATTACAAACTGAATGTGGAATGGGAACTGGAATATGTTCAAAACCCTTTCGAGCGTTTTTTCGGCTTTGGACCCGACAGCTCCGAATCGAACCAGACGAATTTTGTCTCCCACCTCGGTTTTGCCAAAGGTCGGATCGCCTATGAATTTTGGCGCGATGTTTGGTTGCAATTGGAAGAGCGGTGGACGCATATGAAAATGTTCCCCCATGCGATTTTGTCGTTGCGCGATACGGGAACTTTTTTTGCCGGCAATCCGGAGGTCCGTTCCTCCAACATTTTAAATCATCGTCTCGGCGCCTTTTGGGATACGCGCAATGATCGCGATTTTCCGAACCGCGGGCATTATCTGGAAGGGTTTTATCTTTTGGGGACCGAGGCAACGAATGCAACAGAGAATTTTTATCAGGGCTACGGACTGGTGGCCAAAAAATACATTTCCTTTGGAAAAAGATTTGTAACATTGGGCCTGTTCCGGATGGAGCAGGATTTTAGCGGCGATATCCCTTTTTATATGCAGCCAAGTCTTGGCGGTGAACAGGATTTGCGCGGATTTGTTGCCAGACGTTTTACAGGGAAAGGGAGAATCCTTCTTGATTTGGAAGAGCGCATTTTGGTCAAGCAGTGGAACATGTTTGATGTAAAATTTGACTTTAATATCGACCCGTTTTTTTCCGTGGGACAGGTTTTTAACCGGATGAGCGACATCGGTTTCAACAATTTACAACCGGTTGGCGGACTCGGGTTTCGGGCGATTGCGCCGCCATCGGTGGTGGGGCGGGTTGATGTCGGTGTGGGCAGCGAAGGGATAGAGGTCTATACCGCTTTGGATTACCCTTTTTAGGGGTGAGGGGGGACAATGATTGCCGCCGCGATACAAATGACTTCGGGTTCCGATAAGAACGAAAATTATAAAAAGGTGGTCCGTTTTACGGAAGAGGCTGCTTCTAAAAAGGCCGAGCTCCTTGTTTTGCCGGAGCATTGGAACTGGTTGGGGCCCTCCGCCGAAAAACAAAAAACAGCTGAGTCTCTGGATGGCCCGAGTCTGAAAGTCATTTCCGATTTGGCGAAAAAATATCGCTGTCATTTTGTCGCCGGCTCCATCGGCGAAAAAAACGAAGACAAGCCTCCTTATAATACGGCAGTGATTGTTCATGCCGACGGGTCCTTGGGAAAAGCGTATCGAAAAATACATCTTTTCGATACGGAAGTGGCCGGCGGACACAAAGAATCGGCAACGGTTTCCGCAGGAAACGAAGTGGTGGTGGAGCGGATCAAATCTCCCTCTCCCCTGGAGCCTGTCCTGAGCGAAGTCGAAGGAGGAGAGGGTTGCCTGTCCGCCGGTAGTGTGGCGGAGGGTGAGGGCTTTAACATCGGCCTCTCGATCTGTTATGATATTCGCTTTCCGGAACTGTATCGTAAAATGGGCAAAGCGGGGGCGACTCTTTTTGCGTTTCCCTCAAATTTTACGGCGATCACAGGCGTTGCCCATTGGGAAATTTTGGTTCGGGCCCGGGCCATTGAAAACCAATGTTTTATCGTTGCGGCCGACCAAACCGGTATGACGGGGGCTGGTTGGGAGGCGCATGGTCATTCAATGATTGTCGATCCGTGGGGAGAGATATTGGCCTCTCTTGGAAAAGGGGAAGGGGTCATCACGGCCGAACTCGATTTTTCAAAGTTGGATACAGTTCGTAAACAAATGCCGAGCATATGTTAACAGGTACCATATGCTCGCTCCTTTTCGCGATTCAATCCGAGAACGTAGAAAATTATTTATGTGCAGGGGTGTTTAAGGCATGATCCAATCGTTTGAGCGACCGCTCTTGACCCAAAATAGCAAGCACCTCAAAAATGCCGGGGCTTACCGTAGTTCCGGTCAGGGCTACGCGGCACGGCTGGGCAAGATCAACCATCTTTTTAATTTCCAATTTTTCCTGAACTTCTTTGAAAGCGATTTGGACGGAGGCCGCATCCCAATTTTTTAAATGGGCGAACGCCTCTCTCAACATTTTCAACCTCTTTTTTCCTTCCTCGTTTAACCATTTTTCGACCGCCTTTTCATCCCAAACAAGTGCGTCGCGAAAATAAAAAGCCGATACCTCGGCCAGTTCTTTTAATGTCTTTCCCCGCTCTTTTTCCGAGCAAACGGCTTTGGTTCCGAAATCATAATCTGCAACATCGATTTCAATCCCTAACTCTTCGAGATACGGTTTGGTCGCAACAAAAATTTCCTGATCGGAAAGCCGCACCATATGCTGATGATTGACCCATTTGCATTTTTCAATATCAAAAACCGAAGGCGATTTACCGACGGTGTGCAGGTCAAAATAGGCGATCAATTCTTTTTTGGTGAAAATTTCCTGATCGCCGTGCGACCAGCCGAGCCGTGCGAGATAATTGAGCATGGCTTCGGGTAAAAAACCCTGCGTTTTGTATTCCACAACCGATACGGCCCCGTGACGTTTTGAGAGTTTTTGTTTGTCAGGTCCCAAAATCATCGGAAGATGGGCAAAGTGGGGTGTGGGAGAGTGGAGCGCTTCGTAGAGCTGAATTTGTCTCGGCGTATTATTCAGATGATCGTCACCGCGGATCACATGCGTGATATGCATCGTCACATCATCGACGACGACCGTAAAATTATAGGTCGGTGTCCCATCGGTTCGCAAAAGAATCATGTCGTCGAGCTCTTCGCGGTTGAATTTAATTTCTCCACGGCAAATGTCTTTAAATACGACTTCTCCGGTTTGTGGCGCTTTGAATCGAATACAATATTTTCGCGGATCATGGATTGTCGATCCCGCCAAACTACCGGCGGGCAGGCGTGGATCGAGGTTGCGGCATTTGCCTTCATATTTCGGCTTCTTTCCTGCGGCTAGCAAAGCCTTGCGACGCACCTCCAATTCTTCGGCGGTGCAATAACAACGGTAGGCCTTGTCCTCTTTCAACAATTTTTCGACATATTCCCGATAAAGGGCCATCCGTTCGGTCTGATGAAACGGACCTTCATCCCATTCGAACCCAAGCCATTCCATCCCTTTGAGAATAAAGTCGGTGTATTCCTGTGTGGAGCGCTCGCGGTCGGTGTCTTCGATGCGCAAAATGAAAGCCCCTTTCAAATTGCGCGCGAAAAGATAATTGAATAACGCCGTGCGGGCGCCGCCGATGTGCAGATGGCCAGTCGGCGACGGCGCAAAACGAACCCGGACGGGATGATTATTGTTCGTCAATTTTTTTCCTCACTTTTTCAATCAGATGATTTTCTTCTTCGGCGAGCCTCCGCCTCAAAACAGGCCAACCGGCCTTTTTTTCTTCTAACAATTCCTCTTTGAATTTTCCAGAACGGATTTCATCCAAAATTGTTTTCATTTTTTCCCGTGCCTCTTTATCTATGACGCGAGGGCCTCGTGTTAAATCCCCGTAGCGAGCCGTGTCGCTGATGCGGCTCCGCATCCCCTGAATCCCGTGTTGGTAAATGACATCCATCAGGGCCTTCATCTCTTTGAGTGCGCAGAAATAGGCGATGTCCGGGTTGTAGCCGGCTTCCACCATGGTATCGAAGCCGGCTTTGATGAGTCCGGTGAGCCCGCCGCAAGAAATTGCCTGTTCCGAAAAAAGATCGGTTTCCGTTTCCTCTTTGAAGGTGGTGGGGATGATGTGCGTTTTTTCGCCGCCGATGGCGCCGGCCAAATCTTCAACGAGGCGGTAAGCCCTATCGGTTGCGTCTTGGTCGATTGCGGTCAAAATCGGAACCGGCTCTTTTTCGAGATAATTTTTTCTCAAGCCATCCCCCTGCAATGCCGGCGCGACAAGCAGACAATCGAGATCCGAGCGCGGCATGATCTGTTTGAAATGGATATTAAAGCCGTGCGCAAAAACAAGCGCCGCTTTTTTGGGGAGTGTCGGCTCCAGAAAATTTTTGTAAAATTCCGGTTGTTCGGTGTCGGGCAAAAGCAAAACAGCGATGTCGGTCTCTTGCGCCGCTTTTTTTGGGTCGGTGATGACCGTTATTTTTTCTTTTTGCGCTTCGGCAATCCGTTTGCTCTCCGGCCTCAGATAGACGGCGACCTTCCATCCGGAATCGCGGGCATTCAGCGCCTGCGCGCGCCCTTGCGACCCGAATCCAAAAAAAGTTATTTTTTGTCCGATAGCACTCATGACCCGGCGCGATTAGCATGGGGCATTGGGAATAGCAAGCAGAGGACAAATCACGAAGTCGGCATTTGACTTCCTGCCTTCAAATGCCTATATTTTGTGCGTCATGAAAATGAAAATTTTTACAAAACGTTTTGGCAAAGAAGATTTCATCAGAGACGCCTCTATTTTACAGCGTACGATCAATCGTCTCAGAAAATATGTCTTGATTCCTAAAGGCGTTTATCGCTTTAAATCTTTCGAAGAGGCAGACCAATGGATGACAAAAACAATAGCAAGTACTCACGCTCTCCAGAAATCGAAGATTTAGTTGCCGTTTGCCGGTGGCTCAATGAACAAAATGCCCAATATATTTTGATTGGTGGTTTTGCTGTCATCCTTCACGGGGGTATTCGAGGCACAAAAGATATCGATCTATTGGTGGAAGCCTCCGAAGATAATATCAAAAAAATAAAAAAAGCCCTATCGCATCTTCCGGATAATGCCATTGCGCTTATTCAGGATAATGAGGTGGAGCAATTCACCGTTGTTCGCGTGGCCGATGAAATTGTGATTGATTTAATGGCCAAGGCTTGCGGCATCGATTATGAAGCGGCGAAAGGGGAGGTGCAGTTTGCAGAGGTGAAAGGGGTGAGGATTCCCGTTGCCAAAAAAGAAATGCTCATCAAGATGAAAAAAACATTCCGCCCCAGCGATAAGGCCGATGTAAATTGTTTGATAGATCTCATTGAAAGTGAAAAAGCAGAAAAGAACAAAAAAGACATAACCCATTGAAGCATATGGACCTTTGTTGACCGAATTTTTGACAGCCGATCCCTCTGAATGTGGTGAAACTTCTCTGGAAATCAAAAATGGCGGAGGCCAAGTGAAAGCCGAATGGAAAATAGATAAAAAAGGGCGTTTTGCCTATTTTACTCAACTTCGGTTCGCCGAGAGAGACATTGTTGTGGAAGTGGCCCTTCAGAAACTTGAAAAAGTGGCGTTAAAGTAAACCCATAACATGAGATATGCGCCTGCCCCCCTCTGGTGGGGCTATATTCTGGTCAGTTTTCCCTCCCAAAAAAGTTGCCTATGAAAATTTGCCATCCTCATTTCCCTCTCCCCTATGATAACCATTCCGGTGTCGGGTCTACATTCTTCTTTCAACCCTATGCCGGTCTTCAAGTCTTTTATTTCTAATTTTTAATAGTTAACTATTTGAAATTATTATATTTATATGTTTCAATCGAAACATAGTATTGACTATATGTTTCAAATGAAACATAGTGCGTATCATGGGTTCAAAGCAGGAAAAAATGTTTTCGGTGGCGGAAGTGGCGAAAATGATGGGGATCAGCCGCACCCATGTCTTGCGCAAAATCAAGAAGGGAGAAATTCAGGCAACCCGAGTGGGCAAGTCCTATGTGATTGCGGCATCCAACCTGCCGGGAATTTATCAGCCCCTATCGGAGCAAGATAAAAAAAGGGTGGAAGCCGCCGTCGAAAAAACACTTCAAGAATATGGTGAAGTTCTGCGCAAACTGGGAAATGCCTGATGAAAGAACTCACCATCGAACAAGTTCGTTGTTTAGCCCACCGGCTGGCGCAGGAAAAATTGCAATGGGATGAGCCGATTCCCAATTTTGATACGCGCTTTATCGGAAAACTGGAGAGTTGTCTCAAAACACCCCTTCAATCCTTTGGAAATAAATCCCTGTACCCGCGGTTAGAGGATAAGGCGGCAATTTTGTTTTACCTGCTGATCAAAAATCATCCCTTTCAAAACGGAAACAAACGAATCGCCGTCACTTCCCTTTTAACTTTTCTCTGGCTCAACTCGAAATGGCTTCATATTCTGCCGGAGGATTTGTATCAAATTGCCGTATGGGTTGCGGAAAGCAGACCCGTCGCGAAAGGTGGAACCATCATCGCCATTCACGATACGGTTCAAAAACATCTTGTGGCTCTTTGAGTCAAGTTTCAAACACGTAATCCCAAATCGGAGTAGTGACGCCGAAGCGGATCTCCAAATCCTAAAAATGGTGTTTTTAGTCCAATCCGTTTTATTTAAATGTGGTTTTGGTGTTCAGGCCGGTTGTGGTTTGAGTTCTGGCTTTGCTTTAAAGTTCGAGAACGTTCCTGCCAAAATTGCAACTCTTCTTCCCTTGTCATTTTGGACGTTTTTTCAAGGACTTTTCGTGCTCCCTCTCGCTTCATTTCGACGCAGTCAAATTTTTTATTTCTCATATGAGATGACCTCCAAAGGCGAAAAAATCGCAATTTCTGAAAACCCTTTTAAAATATTCACGGCGTTATACAGTTTTATTTTATCAAAATGGACAATATGTTTAAAGTTCCAACTTACGATGAGCGAACAGCTGGAAACCGTTGCAATGGCAACATGCAAAGCATCATCAGAAAAGGCGAATAAAATCATGCCGGAAATTCCGAAGGCCAAATAACATGAGGTAACGCCTGCCCGCCGCCACCAGAGGCGGACCAGCCTCTGGCTGGGGCAGTGTGGCCGGATACCCCATGGGAGTGTTGAAAAATGTCATTGCGAGGAGCCGAAGCCGCGAGCGAAGCGTGGCGGGAAGCAGGACGAAGCAATCCCGTGAGATTCATTTTAGGAGCATCTGGATTGCTTCCCCTTCGACAAGCTCAGGGTCGCAATGACAAAACGGTTCATTTTTCAACACTCTCCTCCTGACATTTTTAAAAAACTTGAAGTCAAAATGAGTCTTTGATAGGGCTTTCACCATGACACTTGCTGTGGAAAACATGGCCAATCGCATCCGTGAGTTGTTCAGCGAATCTTGTGACAAAGTTGATTGTTATTTTTCCGGTGATGTTGATTATAAAAAACTGAAACAAGTTGGTCTTAATGATCAGCAAGCACAGGTGGTTCTGAATTCGCTGGGCAGAGGGCCCGAGCCTTTTGATCTTCTGTGGTGGGATCACATAGGTCTGAGGGCGGTGCGTGGAACCGTTGAAAACGACGAAGAGGATGATTATAGAAAAGTTGGGTTGGAAGAGTTGGCTTTTGAATTGAAGAAAAATCCCCCCATTTTTTCCGGTCTTGCCAAAATGTTTCATGAGTTGCCTTGGTTTTGTTTGACCCGTCATTGCAAATACCACGAACAATTGCAAATCAACTTTATTGAAGAAATGGTTGTTGCCCTGCTTGAAAAATATCCGGAGTATCGGGATCGAATTCCTCCTGACATGAAAGAGGAATTTTTCAAAAGGAAAATGTTTGTCGCTTTGGCATTCGCCAGAGACAAAAGGGCGATGAATGAATTGCCAAAAATGATTCGCGCCTCTAAAAATGATGGGATAGACAAAAGTATAAATAACGAAAAAATGAGAACCTACGCGCTGGGAAAATTTGGGAGGGAAGCAATCCCCCTTTTGCTGCAAATCGCCGGCGATCCCACGACAGAGAATTTCGCAATGGATATGTTGGGTGATATGGGTGACGCCTCTGTCGTTCCCAATCTCATAGAGATCGCAAAGAAAGGGAATGATAAAAAATTTGCCGCCTGTTTTGCGTTAGCTGACATTGGAACGATGGAAGCCAAAAAGACTCTGATGGAATGGGCGGCAAATGGGGACATTGCTGCAATCGACGCCATCAGCCACTTCAAAAATGAAGAAACGGTCAATGTGTTGGCTACTGTCATGCAGATAAAAACCTATGATGATCAAGTCAAAATAGCCGTTGTGCGCTCTTTAAAAAACATCGGCACACCTCGTTCGCGGCAAGTGTTAAAGGATTTTCTGGAAAAGAAAGCAAACCCTCTCAATAAATCGGTAAAAAAAGCGATAATGGATGCACTAGAAATAGACACAAAGGATGAGACTCCCCGCCGGTAGTGCGGCGGGGTAACTCCTGATGAATCAGCATAACCAATTGAAATCATTTATCTATTTCTCTCTCTCAAAAAATTTTTGAAAAAGTAGGCAACTTTTTTTGATTTGGGACGATAACCATTATAAGGGGAACTCATTCATAGGAGGTGAAAAATGGTTTCAGGAGGAGATGTTGTTATTACTCGGAAAATGGCGCAGGTTATCAATGCTTTTGCCAATCAAGGAACCCGCAACGCAGAGTCAGTAATACCCGACCAATACATTGGAAAAAGAATTAACCAAGATTTGCATGGAGACACTGCGGACAAATATATCACAGTGGAACTATCCCCCTTAAGTAGTGGGCGGTTTGAAGCAGATACCATTAGCATAAATGGGAATATCCATCGCACCTGTTATTTACATCGTGTTGAAAATGGCAAGGACCATAAGGACCATGATGGCAGAAAAATAATGGTAGAGTCTTTTGGACATAATAAAAGTTGTCCAGACGGTGTTAGGCTTCTGAAAAAAATAGATTCTGGCACGGCGAAAGTGATCATGGGCGCCTTCTTTCTGGGACAAATTCCAGCCATGACTTCTACAGAAAAAACGCAGGCTGAATCTTTAAGACGTGCAATGGGTTTGAAAGATCCAAAAACAGAAGTCGAAGAACCAGTGTGGCTCAACGATCCCAAGGCTACCCAAAAAGCGGGTCTTAGAGTAAAAATCACTGTAGATTCTAATGGGGAGTAAATATTCTGATAGTGCCAATCCTCTGCAGTCCAAATCCTTGGCAGCATTGGCAGTCCATTGACATCCCCCTCATATCGCGCTAGAAGGCGGCCGCGATGAAAAGAATCCTCCTTAAATCGAAAATCCACCGGGCCACCGTAACCGATGCGAATCTGGAATACGAAGGTTCCGTGACCCTCGACGAAAGTTTGATGCAAGCGGCCGACATCCTCCCGTGGGAACAAGTCCACATTTGGGATGTCACCAACGGTAGCCGCATCACTACCTATGCCATTCCCGGAAAAGCGGAAAGTGGGGTCGTTTGTATCAACGGGGCCGGTGCCCATCAAATTCAAAAGGGAGATGTTGTGATCATCGCCACTTTTTGTGAATATGAAGAGGATGAAGCCAAGCAAAAGGAACCGAAACGCGTTTTAGTCAATGCTCAAAATCGAATTCTTTCTGCATAAAAACCATGGAAATTATCATCAAAGATATCCCTGAAGAAGGGAAAGAGTTTTTTTTCGATGCGGCAAGCGACGGCTGGTTTCGGGATACATTGAATGCCGCCTTGCCTCAAATGATACAAAAGGAAGATGAAGGAAAGGCCGCCTTTTATCTTTTGCGGACCGGTGCCAATGTCGATGTGCGGGGGGATGTGGCCTGTAACTATCATCCTGCCTGTATCCGCTGCCTTAAAGTTTTTAAAAACCATCTCGATTGCCCTATCCATCTCACATTGGCCCCGCTTTACGAAAGTGAGCGCCAGATCAAGCTGGAAAGCAAAGATGAAGTGGCGTTGGTTAAGGAGGATCTCGAATTTTCCTATTATGAAGGGGAAAGTTTCCCTCTCTCCGATCTGATTCGGGAACAGGTGATTTTGGCGGTCCCGATACAACCTCTTTGCAAGAAAAATTGCAAAGGGCTCTGCCAACAATGCGGCAAGGATTTAAATCTTGGACCCTGCGGTTGCAAAGCGCATCATGAGCATCATCGCTGGGATGCTTTAAAAGGCTTTAAACCGGCCAAATAAACAAATTGACAAGATTGACCTTTTTAATGTAACCCTAAATTCCTTATGGCCGTTCCGAAAAGACGAAAATCGAAGGCGAGACGCGACACAAGACGGGCGCAGAACATGAAGCCCCCGCATGTGGCCGTTCAAGCCTGTCCCCGTTGCCAAGAACCGAAATTTCCCCACCGAGTTTGCGGAAATTGCGGTTACTATGGCGGTAAAGATGTGCTGTTTTTGGAAGCAAAAGCGTAAATCTTGATTGGGGAGCTTCGATATGGCGCTTGAGCAGAGAGTCAACGAGATCATTGCCGAGCAACTCGGCATTAGCGAAGAGGAAATTCAGAACGATTCCTTGTTTATGGATGATCTCGGCGCTGATTCGCTTGATGTGGTTGAATTGGTGATGGCGCTTGAAGAGGAATTCGAAATCGATATCCCCGATGACGAAGCCGAAAAATTGTTGACCGTCCAAAAGTTGATCGAATATCTTGAAGCCAAGACGCAATAACTAAAACTCTCCCTTTGTCGGAATCCCGTATTTTTTGAGCAGATTGCGAATATGTTTCCGGTCGACTTTAGCCTCCCGCGCAGCCTTTGAGAGATTGTGATTGTGCCGCTTCAACAAATCTTCGAGATATTCTTTTTCAAAAACCTCGACAATTTTCTGTTTGGCCTCTTTGAAGGGGAGATCGGCATCGATTTTCATCCGGTCGGTCCCCTCTTCGGTATCGCCCATTTCAGCGAAGATGAAATCGAGATGAGAACGGGCAATCGTATTCCCTTCAACAAACGAACAGGCCCGCTCCATGACATTGGCCAGTTCGCGCACGTTTCCGGGCCATGGGTAGCGCATCAATAATTTGAGCGCATCGTCTTCGACACGCGTCACTTTGACCCCCGTCGCGGTTTTGTTGAATTTGCTGTCGGTTAAGAGTTTTTGGACAATGAGCGGAATATCTTCGGTCCGTTCGCGCAACGGCGGCAACAAAATTTTGACAACCGACATACGGTAGTAGAGATCTTCACGAAAACGGCCCGCCACAATCTCTTTTTTCAGATTCCGGTTGGTCGCCGAAATGACGCGCACATCGATGCGCGTCGGCGTGTTGGCCCCCACGCGCCGTATTTCGCGGCTTTCCAGAGCGCGCAACAGTTTCGGTTGCAGGTCAAGACCTAATTCACCGATTTCATCGAGAAAAACGGTGCCCCCTTTGGCCGCTTCAAAAACGCCGGAGCGGGATCGAATGGCCCCGGTAAAGGCCCCTTTTTCATGGCCAAATAATTCCGATTCGATCAGGTTGGGGGCCACACCGGAACAATCGAAAACAAAATAGGGGTGGGCGCGGCGGGTAGAGTGTTCATGGATGGCGCGCGCTACAAGGTCTTTGCCGGTGCCGGTTTCCCCTTCGATGATGACGGTGGCGTGGGTCGGCGCAATTTTTTCGAGAATCGCAAAAATCTGCCGCATCTTACGGCTTTTCCCGGCCATCGCCCCAAAAATTTCTTTGGTGGAGGGTTCAATTGAGACCTTCTCGTCAAACGCGACAAATTCAAGCAGGGTATTGCCGATTTTGATCGTGTCTCCGGGGGCCAGATAGGCCTCTTTGACCTTGCTTCCGTTCAGATAGGTTCCGTTTGTGGAGCCCATGTCTTTGAGCAGGAAACTATCGGAGGTATATTCAATCTCGAGATGATTTCTCGAGACTGTTTTGTCGGAAAGGAGCAGATCATTGTTTTCCCGTTTTCCGATGCTCGTTAAGTTTTTGTTGAGCGTCATCTTTTTATTTTTGTCGGGACCCTCCAGCACCACAAGCTGGCATTTCCTAAGGCTGACCACCTCAGGGGCTTCGTCCAGTTTCAGCAAATCTGTTTTTGATTCAAAATCTTTTTCTGTCATAAAGTCTCCTTATTCGGGGACGCTCCCCTTATTATCGTTCGAGTTCCACATTAAATGCTTTTGTCTCTTTCTCATCCAAATCAAAAGAACGTTCCCATGCTTTGAACCCTTCCATTTCCAGACGAATCGTATGCCCTTTGTCCCGCTTTACCTTTTCAATGGTCAACGGTGTTTTTCCATTCAGTTTTTTTCCGTCAAAATAAACTTCAGCTCGCGGCGGGTTCGAATTGACGTCGACCCTGCCGAAAAGATTTCCCAAAGAACAGTCGATGTTGGCGGTGGCTCCCGTCTGCAGCGAAACAACCTGTCGGCATGGAATACGGTCTCCCTCTTTTGTGACAAGCACCTTCACGTTGCCGGCGCGAACCCGCACCGTCAGCGGAGTTGTCCCCTGTTTTTCGCCATTGATGAAAACATCGGCGCCGGAAGGGCTCGAAGTGATTTTGATATTCCCTTCACCACCGGCGGTCGGGGGAGGGGGAGAAGGAGCTGGCTCCTCTTTTTTGGCCGGTTTTTCTTCGGAAGGTTTTTTCTCTTCCGGTTTTTTGAGTTCCAATAATCGTTCTTCAACAGGATAGGATTTGGCGCTGGCGATGGTTACACTTCGGATGATCGGTTGAAAATTTTCCTTGAGCAGACGCAGCGTGTAGCGCCCTTTTTTTAAATCGCTGAGGGTGCTCGGAGTCCGTTTTCCCGTGTCTTTGCCGTTCAAAAAGATTTTGGCCCCTTGCGGATTGGTTCGAATATCGATCTTGCCGAGGTCCTCCTCTTCCATAGAAGGTTGTGGGAGAAGCGGCGGGGTCGGTGCAGGGGGCTGCGGCAGAGGGGCGACCGGTTCTTTGGACGCAATCTGTTCTATCGGCTTTAAAGTGGCCAACAGTTTTTGTGGAGCGGTGCTTGCGAGTGTGACCGGCTGTTCAACATCCTGATAACCCGGTTTTGTCAGCGTGATTTTGTATTCTTTATTTAGGACCAGTCCTTCAACCGATGCCGGCGTCACTTGCGCCCACGCGATGCTGTTCACCAAAATGGCGGCGCCGGCGGGGTCGGAAATCACATTGAGCATGCCGAGATTTTTTGAAAGATCAAAATTCAGTTTTTTCGGCTCCGTGTTTTTGAGAAGGACCGTTTCTTCTTTGCTTCCATATTCGGGATGTTCCACCGCGACGGTCCATTTTTTGTTGAGTTCCAGATTTTCAAGAATAGCCGGTGTTTGGAGGTCGGTCCTTTTGCCGTTCAACAAGATCGTAGATCCCTCCGGCTCGCTGGCCACTTGAAGTGTCCCGAAAGCAATCGGCTTTTTAAGAAAGTGCCAGCCTGCCAGACCGATTGCGGCAAAGGCAACCGCCGCAATGCCGACAAGGGTTGCAGTCGGAAAATGTTTTTTGCGACGAACCCCCAGTTCGCTCACCGTAACCGAACGGGAGCCAGTACCTTCTTTCGATTTTTTTGCAACGGCCGGCGTTATTTCACGGTGGACGATCTCCTGTTGTGTCGGCAATGTCCCTTGGGGTTGAGAGAGGCTCACGGAACCGGTCTGGATTTGGAGCTCCTTGACCCCCTCGGCCTCTTTTTTGTCAAGGGTCGCCTCTTCCCGGAAAAGGTCTTTCACAAATGTGGCCAGTTTTCGCGGCGAAAAATCGGTGAAGGTGGCGTAAAGATATTTAGTCAACGCCACTTGCATGTCGCTTGCCGAATTGTAACGGTCTTCCGGGCGGTAGGCTAGCGCCTTGGCCACAATCGGTTTCAGGATTTCCGGGATGGAATCGGGCAGCTTTGCCGTATCGATGCGCGTCGTGCGGATTTTTTTCAAAACCTCGAATTGGGATTCGCCCGTATAGAGCTTTTTTCCGGTCAGGGCCTCAAAAAAAAGAATGCCTAACGAAAAGAGATCGGTTTTGTGATCGACCGCCTTTCCCATCGCCTGTTCGGGAGACATGTAGGCGATTTTTCCTTTGAGGATTCCGGCCATCGTGTGAGAAATGTTCATGGCCGCTTTGGCGATACCGAAATCGACAATTTTGACCTCTCCTTCATAAGAGATCAGAATATTTTGCGGCGAAATATCGCGATGGACAATACCCAGCGCCTGATTGTTTGAGTCGGTCTTCCGATGCGCGTAATCCAATCCTTTGCAGACTTCACTGACGACATAAACCGCCAGCTCAATCGGCATCTTTTTGTTTTTTTCACGGAGCCGATAAAGAATGTCGCGCATGTTGACACCGTGGATGTATTCCATCGAAATGAAATAATCATCGCCGACTTTTCCCAAATCGTAGACCTGAACGATATTGGCGTGGGACAAGAGGACGGAGAGTTTGGCTTCGTCGATCAACATGTCGATGAATTCCTTGTCGGCCGCGGCGTGTCCTAAGATTTTTTTGATCGCGAGAAGTTTTTCAAAACCTTCGGCGCCGAAAGTTTTGGCCTTGTAGATTTCGGCCATCCCGCCGACCGCCAGTTTTTCGAGGAGGGTATATTTTCCAAATTGTTTTGACTCGAAGTTTGCCATAATTTATAACTGAAAAAGATAAATCAGCAGCAAAACCGTGATGCCCACAATGCCGAGGATCCAGAAAAATGTTTTTTTATCACCCTTTATTTTTTTAATAAAACCGGAGGGCTTTGTCAGTACCGGTTTTGCCGCTTGACTTTGTATTTCTTTCAGATGCCACGGTCCGCTCGTGGCAACGGGACGCAGCGTGATCTCCAGATTTTTGCCTCCGTGATTCCAAAAGGCCGGTAGAATTTTGTCGCCGATTTTAAAATTCTTGATCTGTAAAAAATCCTGCCAGTTTTTGAGCAGAAAACTGATTCCCTCCAGTGTTTTTCCGTCTTTCAAAATAAGATCGGCCTCAACGGTTGGGGCTCCCTGTCTCGGTGTGGCCCGTCTGAATTTTAAGGAATCGATGTCGGATAGAGGAACCAAAACCGTTTTGATCACGCTGCTCTCCGACTGGAATTTTTCTTTATAGAGGGAAGGGCCCGTCTGTTTAAAAGTGGGAAGGTCTTCTTGACCCCGTTGGTCTTGGGGCTTGTCCCTTTTCGTTTCGGTGGTTCCCGTCACGGCATAAGGGGAGGGGGCATCGGGTCTGTCAATTTTATCGACCATACCTTAATAAAGTCCCAGTCAGGTGATGTCTTTTAACACCATATCCACTGGGAACTCTAGTCCCATTCTACCCTTTTTGGCATCTTTTATGCAAAGGAGTAAATTCCCTACCAGGTAGAAAAGGCCCTTGTCTTACCAGGTAGAAAAGGCCTTTGAAAAGGCCCTTACCCTAGCTGGTAGTATCTTATCTATTTGATATTTAATAATATTTTAACACTTTGGCCCGCTTTGTAGCCGCCGCTACCGCTTTCACTACGGTAGCCCAAAAGCCCCTCTTTCTAAAAACTTTCATCGCGGCCCATGTGGTCCCTTTTTTAGAAGTCACCTTCGAGCGCAAGGCCTTGGGGGATAATGAGGTGGCTGCCGCCATTTTGGCCGCCCCCAATACCGTATGCAAAGTGAGTTGCTCCGCCATCCATTTGGGAAGCCCCACTTTTTGTCCCGCTTGGATGAGTCCTTCCATGAGGGCAAAGGCATAAGCGGGGCCTGTCCCCGATAAACCGGTGATGGCATCGAGCCATTTTTCTTTAGGGACATCCACCGATTTGCCGACGGCTTCAAAAATTTTGTGCGCCAATCTTTTTTGAGTGACCCGCACATTGCCGGCGCAATAGATGCCGGCGATCCCCGATCCAATTAACGCGGGAAGATTGGGAGAGACACGGACAAAAGGTAAATTTTTTCCCAACATTTTTCTCAACTTTTTTGTATCGACGCCGGTCATCACCGAAATAAAGAGATGTCCTTTGCCGATATTTTTTTTGAGAGGCGGCAAGACAGTGCCGCAATCCTGTGGTTTGATGGCGAAAATTACCGTTTGGGTCCGATCCAGCAATGTTGCGTTGGAGGCCGTTGTAGCCACTTTATATTTTCGATGCATCGCGGCCCGTTTTTTTGGATTTCTGTTGGAGATCAAAATTTCTTTTGGTTTAAAAAGTTTGGCAATAAGAAGCCCGCGAAGAATAGCCTCCCCCATATTGCCGGCGCCAAGAATGCCCATTTTGTATGGAAACAATTTCATCCTCTTTCTCCAAAAAGCGCCGTGCCGATGCGGACCATGGTGGCCCCTACTTCGATGGCGATTTCAAAGTCGCTGCTCATCCCCATCGAGAGTTCGGTCAGCGGTTTGGGATACAAATGCCTTTCATTGATCTCCTGAAGCAATAGCATACATTCTGCAAAATGGGAACGCGGCGCCATGGTCATCAAACCCTTGAGATCGATATTGGAAAACTCTTTTAATCGGGGAATGAATGCCAATGCCTCTTCTTTTGAGATGCCGGTTTTGGTTTTTTCATTTCCAAAATTAATTTCCAGGAGGCATCGCAAAGGCGTTTTTCTTTTTTGGTTGATGGCTTTCGCCAATTTTAGCGAATCCAGCGAGTGGAGCCAATCGATCGCATCGATAATTTTTCCAACCTTATTGGTTTGCAGATGACCTATGAAATGCCAGACACTTTTTTCATTTTTAAGCGTTTCCATTTTTGCCTGCATCTCTTGGACATAATTTTCGCCGAAATCGATCTGGCCATGACACGCGGTTTCCCGCATTTTGGAAGGGGATTGCCCTTTGGAGACGGCGATAAGAAGGATGGAGTCGGGATTCCTTCCGCTCTTTTGCGCGGCCATTTTTATACGGTGCCGAATTTCCTCAAGTTTTCCCATTTTCACCTTTAGTTTTCTTATATATTTTGCTATCCCCAAATGCAAAGGGGGAAACACGTTGAAAATTCTTGTGCCGGTCTTTTTTCTGCTGTTTGCCGGATGTGTGAGCCTTCCACGGTCTTTTCATGCCATGAACTATAAAAACCAGACGGTCTACTTCGACCGGAATCACTATTACAAAGTAGGGGCCCTTTCAAAGGATTGGAAACAAAGCCTCCAAAAAGAACCGGGCATTGTTTTCAAAAATAGTGAGACGGAGGCGACAATTGCAACCGAAGCCATTTGCGGTGCAGGTTTTCAGGATGCGCCGCTCCGACTTTTGACGACCAATCTTTTCAGCGGCATGGCCGATGTCCAGAGGATGTCGGAGGAACAATGGATGTTGAGCGGGCGCGCGGCCCTTTATACCAAGGCGATGGCAACTTTGGATGGCGTTCCCGTTTCATTGAATATCGTTGTGATCAAGAAAGATAATTGTGAATTCGATTTTTATGCGATTTCTATTCCGGAATATGATGCATCGGTAAAAGGGGAGTTTTTGGGATTTGTGAAAGGATTTGATTACTGATAATGACCGCTTTGAGTCCATTTTTTGCATTTGTTGGGGGAGTGGCAACTCTAAGCGTCCAGACTGTTATCAAATTTCTGCGGTCTCGTCTCGATTTTTTCGCATTGATCTACCAGATTGAAGCGATCGGCAATAAAACATTCGTTTTGGTAGCCCTCGTTTCGATTTTTACCGGCATGGTGATGGCCTTGCAGTTGTCGGTGGGGCTCGGCCGTTTTGGATTGAAGCTGTATATCGGGCAGGTGATCGGGCTTACGATTGTCCGTGAATTGGGGCCGGTTTTGAGTTCATTGATGATGGCGGCTCGTGTCGGGGCCGGCATCACGGCGGAGTTGGGTTCGATGGTGGTGACCGAACAGGTTTTGGCGATTGAAGCGATGGGGGCCTCTCCCATAACCAAACTGGTTCTTCCGAGAGTTTTGGCCTGTGTCATTTCAGCCCCCTTGCTGGCCGTGATGGGGGATATCGTCGGGATTTTAGGCGGCATGACGATCACGATGACCGAGGCCGGCATCACAGGCCGCTTCTATCTCGATCAAATTTTGAAAACGGTGGTCCTGGAGGATTTTTTGGTCGGCGTGGTCAAAACTTTTTTCTTCGGTTTTTTCATCGCGATCATTGCTTGTTATCAGGGTTTGAATACAACGGGAGGGACGGAAGGGGTCGGCAAAGCCACCACGCAGGCCGTTGTTTACAGTTCGTTGACTATTTTTATCACCGATTTCTTTTTGACAAAATTGTTTCTGCTTTTATGAAACCAATTATTGAATTCAAAAATGTTTTTCTCGCATTTGGCGACAACCCTGTTTTGAAAGGCCTTGATTTGCAAATTCAAGAGGGGGAGACGATCACCATTATCGGCGGATCGGGTTCCGGAAAAAGTGTTACGCTGAAATTGTTGCTTGGGGTTTTGTCTCCCGATAGCGGTTCTATTTATTATCAGGGTAAAAATGTGACGACGATGGGAGAAAAGGATCTCATCGCGATGCGAAAAGAATTGGGCGTCTTGTTTCAGGGTTCGGCCCTTTTTGATTCCTTGACGGTTCAGGAAAATGTCGCCTATCCGTTGCGGGAACATTTTGATTATTCGGAAAAAGAGCTCGACCGGATTGTGGCACAAAAACTGGCGGTGGTCGGTTTGCCGAAAATAGAAGAGATGTTCCCTTCCGATCTGAGCGGCGGGATGAAAAAAAGGGTGGGACTTGCGCGTGCGATTGCGACCGATCCGAAGGTGATTTTGTACGATGAACCAACCACCGGCCTCGATCCGACTAATACACAGCGGATCAATCGGCTTATTCTTCAGATGCAAAAAACGCTCAAGGTGACCTCGATTGTTGTGACGCATGATATGGAGAGCGCCTTTCAGGTGAGCAACCGGCTCGCATTGCTTAAAGAGGGAAAAATCTGTTTTGTCGGGACCGTCGATGAAGCGAAAAGTTCGAAAGACGAAACCGTTCGGGATTTTATTGAAGGACGCATGGAGACGGTGGAACCTTTGAAAATAATGGAGGCGAGATGAGAATCAAGAAAAAAACCATCATGGATGTCGGGATTTTTGTGACGGCGGGGCTTGGGTTGGCCCTTATGGCCGTTTTTTTGATCGGCCGCGAAAGGAGCCTTTTTGAGCGACGCTATACATTGATAGCCCCTTTTGAAGATATCAGCGGTTTAAGGAGCGGTGCGGTTGTTCAGATTGCCGGTTTGAATGCGGGATATGTGAATAGCGTTCGCTTTCCGGCGGACAAAACGAGCCAAAAATTAGAGGTCATTATGAAAGTAGGGAAAGGGTATCGGGATCGTATTCGGAAAGATTCCAAAGCGAGCATTCATACGCAAGGTCTGCTCGGGGACAAATATATCTTCATCACGACCGGTTCGGCTGGTTTTGCCCCATTGGAGAATGGGGAATACATTGAAACGGAAGAAATAGCCAATATCCAAAATTTGACTGAATCGGGAAGCAAAACATTACAGGCCATTGAGAACGCCGCAAAAGAAATTTCTGATACGCTGAAAAAAATCAAATTGGATGAAACCGATCGGGCCAATCTCAAAAAAGCGATCGCTAATATCGAAACGACGAGTGGCGATATGAAAGAGATCAGCGGTAAAATCCGGAATGGAGAGGGGACGCTGGGGGCCCTGATTATGGATCCCTCGTTATATAATGATATGCGGGCCCTTTTGGGGGAGGCTAATCGAAATAAGCTTTTTAAAACATTGATTCGAGGAACCATAGAAGAACAGGAAAAGGGGACGTCAATGCCGGTAAAAAAATAGCCCGATAATTTTCTCTTTGAATAACTTAAAGTTACTATGTTACCATTCCATTGTGGTGTTTTCTTAAACTATCACTTGAAAAGATCGGATCCGCTTAAAAATGGGGGCGGGCCCGATTTTTGTGTGGGGGGTCTAAATGTCTAAAATCAATAGTCTTATTGCCGACTGGCAGGAGTCGAAATCCTACCAATCCTTGATCTGGGAGGGGGGATTTTTGGATTATCTCCAGATTGTCGAAAAAAATCCAAAAGTGGCCCGCTCCGCCTTTCAAAGAGTCTACGACATGCTCTTGAGTTATGGGTTTGAGGAATACACCGAATATAAAAAGAAAATCGTTCACTATAAATTTTTTGAAGACCCGATCGACAAAGGCAAAGATGCCCTCTTTGGCATCGATCTCCCTTTGATGAAACTGGTTAATACGTTTCAAGCCGCTGCGCGCCGTTACGGCCCCGAAAAAAGAATTATTCTTTTGCATGGGCCCGTAGGTGGTGCCAAATCAACCATTGTCCGCCTTCTCAAAAAGGGGATTGAGGCCTATTCGAGAACTCCCGAGGGGGCCCTTTATTCTTTCACTTGGGTTAAAAAAGGGCTGGAAGATGGGCGCAACATTTTTGGATCTCAAGAAGAGATCCATTGCCCCATGCATGAAGAGCCGTTGAATCTCCTCCCCAAAGAATTGCGACAGCAGGTTTTGCAAACGATCAACGCAAATTTGTCGGAAGAAGACAAAATTGTCGTGACCAATGAGCTTTGCCCCTCATGCCGGTTCATTTTCCGCGAGCTCGTCAATGTTTACAAAGGGGATTTCAGCAAAGTAATGAATCACATCCGAGCGCGCCGGATTGTCTTGTCTGAAAAAGATCGTATCGGCATCGGCACTTTCCAGCCCAAAGACGAGAAAAACCAAGATTCGACAGAACTGACCGGCGATATCAATTACCGCAAAATTGCCGAATACGGTTCCGACTCCGATCCGCGGGCATTCAATTTCGACGGTGAGTTTAATATTGCCAACCGTGGCATTGTCGAATTCATCGAAGTTTTAAAATTGGATGTCGCCTTTTTGTACGATCTTTTGGGTGCCTCGCAAGAACATGTGGTGAAACCGAAAAAATTCGCCCATACTTATATTGATGAAGTTATTTTGGGGCACACTAACGAGGCCGAATACCGGAAATTGCAAAATAATGAATATATGGAGGCCTTGCGCGACCGCACCATCAAAATCGATATCCCCTACATCACCAAATTGCACGAAGAGGTAAAAATTTACGAAAAAGATTATGGCTCCGACAAAGTCAAAGCCAAACATATTGCGCCCCACACTATTGAAACGGCGGCCATGTGGGCCATTTTGACCCGGCTTGAAGAGCCGAAAAAAGCCAATTTGAGCCTCATACAAAAATTAAAACTCTACGACGGCAAAACAATGCCCGGTTTTACTGAAGACAATGTCAAGGAACTTCGCAAAGAGGCCATCCGCGAAGGGTTGGATGGATTGAGCCCCCGCTATATTCAGGATAAAATTTCGAATGCGCTGGTGTCGGATGTTGCCGGAAGTTGTGTCAACCCCTTTATGGTTTTGAATGAACTGGAAGGGGGCTTGAAACATCATCCCCATATGAAGAGCGAGGAACAACGGAAAAAATATCGCGACATGATCAATCTGGTGAAAGAGGAATATGATGATACCGTGAAAAACGAAGTGCAACGCGCCATTTCTGCCGATGAAGATGCGATTCAGAGACTTTGCGGCAATTACATCGATCATGTGAAGGCCTACACACAGCGCGAGAAAGTGCGTAACCGCTACACCGGCCGCGATGAAGAGCCCGATGAACGTCTGATGCGCTCGATCGAAGAAAAAATTGAGATTCCGGAATCGCGCAAAGATGATTTTCGGCGCGAGATCATGAATTACATCGGGGCCTTGTCACTCGAGGGCAAGCGCTTCGATTACAAGACGAACGAACGCCTGCAAAAAGCGCTGGAACTCAAACTGTTTGAAGACCAGAAAGATACCATCAAGTTAACGAGCCTTGTTTCCAATGTGGTCGATAAAGATACGCAGGAAAAAATCGATGTGGTGAAATCGCGCCTGATTAAAAACTGCGGCTATTGCGAAACCTGCGCCACCGATGTGCTGCATTATGTGGCTTCCATTTTTGCTCGCGGCGATATCAAAGAGCGCAAGCCACTCTAGCTAAAATGAAGGACTATGGCATTAAAAATAGAAAAGGACCTCAATCGTTTTCATCAAATCCTTCGGGGACAAATCAAGAGGGAGCTCAAGAAGTTCATGTCGCACGGCGAGATGATCGGCAAAAAAGGGGAAGATCTCGTCAGTATCCCGCTTCCCCAAATTGAAATTCCCAAATTTATTTTTGGTCCCAAAAATCAGGGGGGTATCGGCCAAGGGGAAGGGGAGGCCGGAGAGCCTCTTGAGGGAAAAGAGGGAGAAGGGGCCGCGAAGGCCGGCAATATGCCGGGCGAACATATCATGGAGGTGGAGGTCAGCCTTGAGGAGCTTGCCGATATTTTGGGGGAGGAATTGGAACTTCCTAAAATTGAGCCGAAGGGGGATCAGGACATTATCACCCAACACACCAAATACACCGGCGTTTCTCCGAGCGGGCCGGAATCCCTAAGACATTTCAAACGGACCTACAAAAAGGCATTGCGCCGGCAGATTCTCTCCGGCACCTACGATCCGAAAAATCCGAAAATTGTTCCGGTTCGGGAGGACCGCATTTATCGGACATGGAAAGAGGTGAAAAAACCGCAAAGCCGCGCCGTCGTCTTCTTTTTATTAGATGTATCGGGATGTCATACAGCAGGACATTTTGTCGAGATGGCAAATGGGAGTTATAAAGATATTAAAGATATTCAAACGGGTGATAGGGTTTGTACTGTAGATATTGTTCAACGCAAAAAGGTTCACTCAAAAGTCACCAAAACATTTAAATATAGAGTATCAGAAACTCTACTCATCAAAACCGAAGATCATGTCACGTTGCGGGTGACACCAAAACACAGGTATTTTATCTATGACGAACAAAAGGATTCCCTATTGGAAAAAAGAGCCGAAGAAATCCGAAAGGGTGACCTGCTTATTTTAGCCAATCAATTTGGTTGTGATGCTCAAAAGGGGAATGTCCTTGAAAAATTAGACGAGGCGAAGGCCTATTTGTTGGGGGCCATTTTGGGGGACGGTTTTGTGAGTACCAGAACGGATCCCCTTGATTCACAGAAAAATAGCCGTTTTGTGATGATCACAGATGAAGATGAAAATCGGCTTCATTATTATGCCGATTGTGCAGCGACCGCTTTCGGATTGAAAGGACTGGTGCGCAAAAGAAGTGACAGAAAACGTCTTTATTTCAATTCTGTTTCTTTTGTGGAATTTTTATCGAAGTCGTTCCCAAGTCTTCTCGAAAAATCGCCCAAACGTTATGTGGAACCCTCCATTTTTTTGCAATCCCCAAAAGTGCGAGCCGCCTTTTTGAGAGGTTTCTTCGATGCAGAGGGGACATTGGCCGATCATGCTGTTGAATTTTTGACCTCCAGTTTGCCGTTGGCCAAACAAATCAAACTCATGCTTTCTTATTGGGGCATGCGTGCACGCATTACCCCTTACCGGCAGGAGAATCATCGCATTGCAGGAACAAGTATAAAAGAAGGAGAGTATTACCGTCTTGTTTTGAATGCTAAAGATGCCTTGTTGTTCGCCAAACATATCGGATTTTCCTGCCGCTCTAAACAAGCAAAATTGGAAAAATTAGTGGATCAGGAAAATGCAAAAGGGGATGGCGCCAGAAGCCGTTATATTCCGGCAGAAAACATCAAAGCGTTATTTCAAGACAATGCAACACGAACAAAATTAGAGGGCAAACTGTATGATCTTGCCAGAAACTCCATAACGCGTTGTAGTTTAAATAATTTGCTTGAGGAGAACATCGCCGAAAACCAAAAAAACGTTTTACTAAGAACACGGCAAGAATCTTTATTGATATGTCAGGTGCGTGCTATTGAAAAAAAAGTTGAAGAGGTAGAGGTTTATGATTTTGAAGTAGAAGGGTACCATAATTATTTGGTGGATGGTGTTTTAAGCCACAATTCCATGGGCAACGAACAAAAAGAGATTGTGCGGATCGAGACCTTCTGGATCGACACTTGGCTTCGTTCGCAATACCAAAACCTGCAAACACGCTATATTATTCACGATGCCGTTGCCCGCGAAGTCGATCGGGAAACCTTTTTTCACACGCGCGAATCGGGCGGGACGATTATTTCTTCGGCCTACAAACTCTGTCTTAAAATGTTGGAGGAGCAGTACGATCTTAACGAATGGAATGTCTACCCGTTCCATTTTTCGGACGGCGACAACTGGTCGGGCAACGATACGGAGGAGTGTCTGAAACTTCTGGAGGATAAATTTTTTCCGCTCTGCAATATTTTTTGCTACGGTCAGGTGGAAAGCGAATACGGCAGCGGTCAATTTTTGAAGGATTTGCAGGGCCGTTTTGCAACCCATGATAAACTGGTTATCTCGAAGATCCCGAATAAAGATGCGATTGTCCCTTCGATCAAACAATTTTTGGGGAAGGGAAAATAGATGAAATCAACATCCCTCCCGCCGGAATTGCAGAAGCTTCAGGAAGAAATCAAAGGTTATGCGAAAGAGGCCGGTCTCGATTTTTTTGAGGTGATCTTTGAAATGCTCGACTGGAACCAGATCAACATGGTGGCCTCCTATGGCGGCTTTCCCAATCGTTATCCGCATTGGCGGTTTGGCATGGAATACGAGCGGCTTTCCAAATCGTATGCCTATGGGCTTTCCAAAATCTACGAAATGGTGATCAACAACGACCCTTGCTACGCCTATCTGTTGCATTCCAATAATATTGTCGACCAGAAGATGGTGATGGCACATGTTTACGGCCACTGCGATTTTTTCAAAAACAACGTCTATTTTTCAAACACCAACCGGAAAATGATGGATGAAATGGCCAACCACCGTACCCGCGCCCTCCGTTTTGTCGATCGTTATGGGATGGATCCGATCGAATCGTTTGTCGATGCCTGCCTCTCCATCGAAAATTTGATCGATTTTAATTTGCTCATTGCGCCGCACGTTGCAAGGGAAATTGTCGAGCCTTCCATGGAAGTGCCGCGCATCAAAACAAAGCCGTATCTCGAAAAATATGTAAACCCACCCGAATTTCTGGACGCGCAACAGAAGGCTATGGAAGAAGAGCGGGTGTTATCCCACAAAATTCCGGCCAAACCGCAAAAAGATGTGATCGGCTTTTTGCTCGAACAGGCGCCGTTGGAACATTGGGAAAGGGACATGCTTTCCATTGTCCGCGAAGAGGCCTACTATTTTGCCCCACAGGCGCAGACGAAAATATTGAACGAAGGTTGGGCCTGTTTTCACCACAGCAAAATCATGACCGAGCGGGCGCTAAAGCCCTCTGAATTTATCGATTATGCCGACCACCATTCCGGCACCGTTTCGATGCAGCCGGGCCAACTGAATCCTTACAAGATCGGTCTCGAATTGTTTCGGGATATTGAAGAGCGCTGGAACAAGGGGCAATTTGGAAAGGAATACAATGAATGCACCGATATGCGTGTGCGCAAAGAGTGGGATCGGAAACTGGGGCTTGGGCGCCAGAAAATTTTCGAGGTGCGCAAACTCTACAACGATGTGATGTTCATCGATGAATTTTTGACTCCCGAGTTTTGCGCCAAACACAAACTATTTGTCTTTGCATTCAATGTGAGCGCCGACCGTTATGAAATTGCGAGCCGCGAGTTTGACAAAATCAAAAAGCAGCTCCTTTTTCAGCTGACCAACTTTGGCTATCCGATCATCCATGTTGTCGATGCCAATTATAAAAACCATGGTGAATTGATGCTCAAACACATCCATGAAGGGATCGATCTCAAGATGGATTGGGCCAAAGAGACATTGAAAGCCCTCCATCGGATATGGAAACGGCCGGTTCATATCGACACCACTTTGGACGGTGTCGCCAAAATTTTGTCCTTTGACGGATCGGAGCATCACGAAGCGAGACCATGAAACGTATTCTTGTCTGTCAGCATGTCGCTCATGAATTATTGGGAACCCTGAACCCCTTGATCAAGGATCACGGTTTTCGGATCAAGTACGCCAACTTTGGGCGCTATCCCAATGAAAAACAGGATTTAGAAGGTTACGATGGGCTTGTTATTTTGGGCGGCCCGATGAACGTCGACGAAACCGACAAACATCCCCATTTGAATCATGAAATAGAACTGATTCAAAGTGCGTTGACCAAAAATCTCCCCATTTTGGGAATCTGTCTCGGGGCCCAACTGATTGCAAAAGCGTTGGGTGCGAAAGTCGGGCGAAATCCGACCAAAGAGATCGGTTGGTATGATCTGCAAGTAACCGATGCCGGCCGATCCGATCCGATTTTTTCCCATTTTGGCCCGACGGAAAAGATGTTTCAGTGGCATGGAGATACCTTTGAAATGCCGAAAGGGGCCATGCATTTAGCTCGTTCCCCTTTTTGCGAAAATCAGGCCTTCCGATATGGCGAAAATGTCTATGGGCTTCAATTTCACATGGAGGTGGATGAGCCGATGATCCATCGTTGGATGCAGGTCTCCCCAAACAAAGAGGAGATCGCCGGTTTAAGCGATTCCATTCGCCCCGAAATGATTTTGCAGGAGACCCATCATTATATCTTGCGTCTCAAGGAGTTGGGGTTGAGAGGTTTTAGCGCCTTTATGAACCTTTTCGGCATTCCAAAAAAATTTCACCGATTGACTTCAAGATAAAAGAAAGTTAGGAGGATTTTTATGGGGGCGTATCAAAGATATTATCACCCTTGGCAGTATCGATTACGCCGCCTGTTGAATTGGCTCCCGATGGGTCTTGCTTACGCCTCCCTCTATTTTGGCCGCTACAATCTGACCGTTGCCAAATCGGCGTTGGGCGATCAAGTCATGAATAAATCGGATTTTGGCTGGATCTTTGCCGTTGGGGCTTGGGTCTATGGGTTATCTTTTCTGATCAATGGTCCCTTGACCGATAAAATCGGTGGGCGCAAAGCGATGCTCTTCGGTGTTCTCGGCGCTCTCCTCATGAATGTCCTGATGGGTCTTGTCCTTTATGCCAATGCTGTTTGGCAATTTTCCTTTCCGGTGCTCGATACCTTTCTGATTCTTTATGCCCTCAATATGTATTTTCAAAGTTTCGGGGCGGTGGCTATTGTAACGGTCAAGGCCCCGTGGTTTCATCTTCGCGAACGGGGAATTTTTACAACCATTTTCGGAGTTATTATTGCATTGGGCATCTATTTTGCCTTCGATTGGGGAAATGCCGTTGTCGAAGCGACGCGCAAGGAACCGGTTGTTCAGCTCGGCTTCATTGCGACCGGTTTTAAAACGATTTTCGGGCTCGGTGTTTCGGGCATGAATGAAAACTGGTGGCTCTTTTTTGCCCCGGCATGGATGCTGGGGATTTTTTGGATCATGATGTTCTTGTGGCTACGCGACAGGCCGAGTCAGGCCGGTTTTTTGGATTTTGATACCGGTGAAGGAAAATTATCTCAGACGGGCGAACGGGAACCGGTTAAAAATGTTTTTCTCAAAATCATCTCTCATCCGGTTTTGATGGTGGTTTGTCTTGTCGAATTCTGCAGCGGCATTTTGCGCAATGGGATCATGCAGTGGTATCCGATTATGGCGAAGGAGATTGGATTTTACAAAACATTTTTCATCACGAGAAATTGGGGATTGATGCTTTTGATCTGCGGTGTGATCGGTTCTTTTCTGACCGGTTGGGTCTCGGATCGGTTTTTTCAGTCGCGCCGCGCGCCGGTGGCCGGTCTTTTGTACGTCGTCATGTTTTTTGCGGTCATCGCCATGGTTTTTGTTTTGGGAGGGAATATCTGGCTTTTTGGACTGATGTGTCTCTTTGTTTCGGTTGGGGTCATTGGGGTACACGGCATTTTTTCGGGGACAGCAACCGCCGATTTTGCCGGCACCAAAAATACGGGCGCTACCGTCGGGATTGTCGACGGGATGGTCTATTTGGGGACCGGTTTGCAATCGGTCATCATCAGTCATCTCGTGCCGACGGGGGATATTGCCAAGGATCCGCAAAATTGGCATTTGTGGCCGATCTTTCTGGTCCCGTTTACCCTCATCGGTTTTTACCTTACGAAACAGATTTGGAATGCCCTCCCCGGTTCACTTCCACAACAACTCTTCTTCAAATTCCGCTTCAAACTATTTGGTAGCAAGGTTTCGACATTCTAACTGAAACGGGATGTACGATTTCCGTCATCGGCCGCCTAAAATCCGTCTCCTGCCTATTCTCCAAATCAAATTTAAGCGAATTGCCCTTGGCACATCGGTTGCAATGTCAAAGATCATGAAATCTGTTTCTATCACCGTTCAAATGTGCCCCCAATTAGCCAAGCTAACCGGTTGGAAAACCGAGCGGGCCATTGTCAACAACGGCTGCCCCTTCCTCTTTTTTTTTGAATGTCTTCTACTCGATTATCCCCTGATCAGAGAGTGCTACCCTCCCGATGCCGGTCTGCTGGCCTTTACGGTGAACGGTTCAGCCCCGGCCGACAGTTGTCTGCTCAAAGACGGGGACAAAATCTCCTTTTGGATTCAGGGTGGTGTTTTGCGGGTACATTAGAAATATTGACTTTATACATATAAATGCATATCACTTGATAAGGATTTTTGGGGCGGCTAGCTGGAGAAAGTTTTATGAAAAGAGAAAAAATTCCGAACCCTTATAAGATGAAGAAAATAAAAGCCCCTTTGACACCCGAAGAGGCGGCGAGGGCAAAAGTTCGGATTACTACTTATCTTGATGATGAGGTGGTGATGATGTTGCGGCAATTGGCTCATGAATCGGGAACTAAATATCAAACACTTCTTAATCAACTATTGCGAAATGTGCTCTTCGACGAAAAGGAGGGTCTTTGGGCCAGAATCGACCGCTTGGAAAAAACGGTCTTCAAAAAGAGGGCTGCGTGAGACGGTGGAATAAAAATCCAAGAATAACCGCCGTGATTGCCAAAGAACTCGCAAAAAGTTCATAGGCCCCCACCCGCCACGTCATAACCAAATTAAATCCCAAAATGCCGAAGTAGAAGAGGGGGCCGAGCAGGGCCTGAAAAGGAAATCGTTTGGCTCCGATTACGGGAAGACGCAAACGGGCCAAAACAAATTTTTCCAAAATTTGAAAACCGACGATGATAACAAAGCCCACCAACAGCCATCCGGCAAAGTTGGTCAGCGGCACGCCAAAATATTCGCCCCCGTTAGGATAAAAATAAATTTTCCCCAAAAACCATTTTTCGCCGAGGTTGGCGACCGGGTCGATGATCATGTCGGCCAGCATCATCAAGAGAGCCCCCACAACCGAAACCGCAAAAGGCCGTGACGGCGACACATGCGGATCGATCGAGAATTTCAAAAAGTGCAGTTCGACCAAAAACCAAGCGCAAGCATAAGAGGCGTAGGCAATAAAGGCGTATGAAGCGGAATCCCAGACCGGCACACCACCCATAATCAACTCCCCCCGCATCGACTCGTATATATAATGATAGAGCCCATATGGAAACCCGTTCCGGATGGAGGCATATTCCGAAAGGAAGGCAATCAGATAACCGAATAACATCCAAATCAGAGCCCGCCAGACTCCCAAATGGAGTGTTGCCAGAATGAAAAAGGTGAAAAGAAACGCAACGACATAGGGGCGATGCGCAATGGTGACGCCGAGGGAGTGGAAAAAATCCATACGCGATTCAAGTATCAAGAGAGCTTGCTTGAAAGCAAGAATTAAGGTATTTTGCCCCGACTTTAACCATGCTTTGAAAAGGGGGCTTTATGAATTCCTTGTCCGGGTTGGCGTTTTTTATCGTGTGGGGTGTTGGACTTTTTGTGAGTGCCGGAATCTATTCGGCGAATCAAGGTTTGGGAGCATTGATGGGGATTGGCTCCCTTGTTTTTGCAAGCATCATTGCTTCGGCCATCAAAGTGGCAAGACAATGGGAAAAAGTAGTGGTCTTAAGGCTTGGAAAATATGTCGGCTTAAAAGGCCCCGGCCTTTTTTTCATTATTCCCATTTTTGACAAAGTCACTTTTGTCGACACGCGCACGCTGACCTTGGATATTCCTAAGCAACAGGTCATCACCAAAGATAACGTTCCTGTCTCCATCAACGGCGTTGTCTATTTCAAGGTGTTGAGGGCTGACGATGCCATTTTGAAAGTTCAAAACTATGCCTTTGCGATGTCGCAATATGCCTTGGCTTCATTGCGCGACGTGGTGGGTGGGATGACCTTGGACCAACTTTTGTCGGAACGAGAAGAGATCAGCCGACAAATTGAAGCGATTGTAGAAAAAGAGAGCGCCAATTGGGGACTCGATGTTTCTGCCATCAAAATGCAGGATATCGACATGCCCGAAGATTTAAAGCGGATGATGTCGCGCCAAGCCTCTGCCGAAAGAGAAAAGCGGGCGACGATTACAAAAGCAGAAGGGGATAAATTGGCGGCGGTGAATCTGGCAGCCGCCGCGGAAACCATGCTGAAAAGCCCCGGTGCCATGCAGCTCCGAACGCTACAAACTCTCGATGGGCTGGGACCGACCGCTTCCAACACGGTCGTGCTGGCATTGCCCGTTGAAATTATGAATGCCTATGTGAAGAAAAATGCCCCGGCTACTTGATCTCTTTTAAAGAGTGCATCATGTCGAGGAAGGCTTCTACTATGGCGGGATCCCATTGACCTTGGGTTTTTTCCTTTTCAAAAATCTTGAAGGCGGTTTCTTTCGGCATTTTTTTGCGATAAGGGCGGTCGGTGGTCATGGCATCGAAACTATCTACGACTGAAATGATTTTAGCGAGAAGCGGAATCTCTTTTCCCGAAAGATGATCGGGATAACCTTCGCCATCGATCCGTTCATGATGCGAGCGGATGCAACAGAGACACGGCGCAATCGACTTGAGCGGTTTGCAAATATCGTAACCGACCGAGGGATGGATTTTGATATGTTCCATCTCTTCTTTTGTAAAGGCCCCCGGTTTTAGCAAGACCTCCTCTTTGACGCCGATTTTTCCGATGTCGTGGAGGAGAGCCCCTTTTCTTATAATTTCCATCTCTTTTGGAGAAAGCCCCAACTGAGCGGCGACGGCTGTGGCATAAAAGGCGACCCGTTCCGAGTGGCCGCGCGTGTAACCGTCTTTTGCCTCGAGCGCTTTGACAAGGCTGAACAAAATATTTTCGGAACGATCGACATCATCATGCAGCGCTTTGAGATTAAGCAGGGAACGGATGCGTGTGGTCAATTCCAGCTTATTGAACGGTTTGACCAGAAAATCATCGGCGCCCAGTTCAATCGCCTTGATTTTGTCATCCAATTCGGAAAGGGCAGTGATGATGATAACCGGAATAAATTGGGTTTCTTTGTTTTGTTTGATCGCGCGGCAGACTTCATAGCCTGAAATTTTGGGCATCATCAGATCGAGCAGGACCAGATCGGGCATGGTGTCATAGATTTTTTTTAGGGCCTCTTCGCCGTCGTAGGCGCTGTCGAGATTGTAAGGAAATGGTTTTAACTGTGCCTTCAGCAGATCGACGTTGACGGGGTTATCATCGACAATTAAAATACGGGGTTGTGACATAAGCATTCATACTAACAGAAAAACCAGTTGACAGAAACGATTAATTCTAGGCATGAAAGGGCAAATTTATGTTTATTTTGAGGTTTTTTAAGAGGATTCTTGTTTTGGTTTTGATTGTTTTCGGGATTTATTGGGTGGCGAGCTACAAGGTGGATGGCAAATCGCTTTATCAGGTGACAAAAGGGTTTGTCAGTTCCGGGAAATATAAAGAGGGGATGCGCGATATCCGGATGTTTTTGGGCGGGTTTTTGAAGACGGTGGGGGAACAAATTCAGGAAGATGTGACCGAAACGGAGAAAAAGCAGTTGGACAATTTAATCCAGAAAGAAATGAGCGGAGAGACCGGCAAAAAACTAATCGAAGGGGCAAAAAAATGAGTACAACACAAACGGTGGAAACAAAAAAATGCAAAGTGGAAGGGTGTAAGAGAGTTTATCGCGCTAAAGGGTATTGCAATGTCCATTTTCACAAATGGCGACGCGGTGAAATGCCGGTGAAGGCCCGCTATAAAATTTGTGGCGAGGAAAACTGTTGCAAGCCGTTGTTCCAATTTGGTATGTGCCAAGAGCATCATGCTGCTTGGATCGCTTCCAAAAAAGAGATGCCGGCGGCGGTAGCGGCCCCGAAGGCACCGGCTGCTGAAGCACCGGCCGCAGCGCCTGCCGAGAAACCGGCAGAATCGGCACCGGAACAACCCGCAAAAAGTGAAACACCGACTGCCTAGAACTCATTTCATAACCGTCATGAGCGGCCCAAGGGCGAGGCGGGGCGGGGTCCCCAAAACCGGAACGTATATGGAAATACGTGAGGATTTTGGGGTGCCCCAACGAAGCCATTGGGACGCGCAATAGGTTATGAAATGAGTTCTAATCTTTTAAAACAATTCTATCAACGGATGTTTCGTCACTACGGCCCTTTGAATTGGTGGCCGGGGGAGACGCCGTTTGAAGTGATGGTCGGGGCCATTCTTACGCAAAACACGGCGTGGGCGAATGTCGAAAAGGCGATAACCAATCTCAAAAAAGCGAACGTTTTAAATCTTCGCAAATTATTGCGTCTCTCCGATGTCGAAATGGCGAGGCTGATTCGTCCCGCCGGTTATTTCAGGGTCAAGACAAAGCGGCTCAAAAATTTTCTGAAATTTCTGGATGCGGAATGCGGTGGGGATATTGCCAAACTCAAAAAACAATCGCTGGAAATTTTGCGCCAAAAACTTCTGGCGGTGAATGGTGTCGGTCCGGAAACGGCTGACTCGATTTTGTTGTATGCCTTGGAGAAACCCATCTTTGTAGTCGATGCCTACACGCGGCGCATTTTACACCGCCACCATCTTTGTAAAAAGGAGGCGAGCTATGAAACATTGCAAAAACTTTTCATGACCCGTCTCAAGCCGGACATGTCGCATTACAATGAATACCACGCCCAGCTCGTCAACATCGGCAAAGACTTTTGCCGGACCAAACCAAAGTGTGAGAAATGCCCGTTGAATGGGTTGAACTGGTAGCCATCTTGTTATTTTAAATTGGAATCGATTTTACTGGCCAATCCTTTGACACCGGCTGCGGCGTTGGGACAAATGTCTGCGAGCAAGACAACACTGCAGTCGTAACCCTTTTTATAAAAGTGCACCCGATAAAATATATCTTTTTTCATTTGGATCGTTTTTACATAAAAATATATTTCACCGGGCGGACCGGATTTTTCCTCAAGAATAGTATTCGAGATAAAGGGAGAATTGATTTTATATGTTTTCTCATGAAATTGAGTGAAAGTTGTCACAGAAGAAGTCGGAGGTTTGGTAGTGACAAAGTATCCCATCCCCTTGTTTTGGTTGTTTCTAAAGCTGCATTCTCCTCCCGCAATCAATCCCCGGACCGTAGCAGGTAATTCCTTTTCGACGAGTTCGATTTGTGAATTGGATCCACCACAAGCGGCTGCAACATCTGATGGATTGATGCGAGAACACTCCCCCGCATAACCCGTGCGTAGAATTGTTAACAATGCCACAAAACTTATCCATGCCAGCGTTATATTAGTTTTTGCTTCCATTGGTATTCTTGAATCCTTCAAAAATTTTTCGGAAGCCCGCGAGCAACTTTTGAGAGTTGTCGGAGCGCCCCTCCACCAGAATAAAGGCCCCTTTCATGCCGAGCTTGGTTTCGTTTTGTGAATAGGCGAGCGAGCTGTCCTCGGTACGGAAAAATTGGCCCACCATGTTCATCTGGTCGGCTCCGATTTTTATGCCAGACATTTCGGCAACGGTGCCGCCGCCAACAATCACACCCCCTATTTTTTTGCCGACAATGATGGGAACGGGGATCGAATTATTTTTCAGACCGACGTTGAATTTATCTTTCGTTTTGCCGACCACAGCAAACTCGGCGACATAAGCGGCTTGCGCCGCTTTAGCCTTGCCGCCACTCAGGGCCTGTTCTTGATTGACGCTCCCCATGGAATAACCGCGTGCCATGCAGTGCAAACCCGTATCATAGCAGGCTTGCATGGCAATGCGGCTCATCTCATCAACCTCGCTTTGGTTCATTGTGAAACCTTCTGTCTTGACCGGGTAAACGGCGACGGTTTGTGCTTGTGCTGCGGACCAGCAGAGCAGGACAAACGCAAAAGCCGATCCGAAAGATAAATTTTTCATGGTGTCTCCTTTGAAAATTCAGGATCGCAGTGTACAGGAGATGAACTCTGAAGGTCAAACAGAGATTGAGATGAATGTCTTTGGTTCCATAATTTTGTCAGCCAAGCCTCAATTTCATGTAAGTAAAAAAGGCGAGAATAAAGAACAGGAAGAGGACGAACAAAATATTCAAAAACATCAGAGAATAAACAAAAAATCCCTTCTTTTGTTTTCTTTTAAAGAGTTTGAAGACTAAAAGGGCACAAAAAATGAGAAAGGAAACAACTCCAATAGCCGTGCCGGGATTACGCAAAACAAGTCCCGAAAAATAAATAAGATTCCAATGAAAACCAAATTTTTTGACAACCATTTTCGCCCCCTTCTGCAGGCAGTCTTGCGGGCAGGAATAGAAGCTTTCGAAGGGGCCGCATTGGCCATCTTGCAGACATAGATTGAAGGGCTGGTTTATCATAATCTGATCCCCCCTTTGAACCAAAAAAAAACCGGATTGTAGAGAGGCCGGAAAATCGATATGGATTTTGATTCGTTCCGGTGAAGGCAATGGGCGCATTGTTTTAAAATCTTCAACGATATATTGTTTGAAATCGGCAACAAACGGAAATTCTGCCGCCAACTCTTTGGACGGATGCAAGAGAATGGCTGTATAGACCGAGGGATCATTTTTATTCAGGTTTTCCGATATGGAGATACTTCCCACATCTTGTTTAAGTGTGAGCAGATGCGTTGTACCTTCTTTTGTTATTTCGACAGTGGTGGAGATTACGGAGCTGATACCTCCCCATGCATGCGGACCGAAATAAATCGCTGTTAAAAAGAGAACGCCTAAAAGGATCCGGTTTGTTTTCATCGATTGGGTCCCCGGATGGCATCATTTGGGACGAGAAAATTCTCGGGATAAGCCAGCTCTACCTCTCCGTTCGCCATGGCCGCACGGACATGGTCGTAGTTTGTGGCCGCTCCCATCACACTCCGACGTTTGTTGCTGGCACCTCCGCAGGCCCACACAGAAGATTGAGTGCATCCCAACATGGAACCTGCGGTTAAGTTGAAATGGTCGGGTTGTGGGAGGGTATCGGTGTACCATGGGCCGCTCGCATCCCTTCCTAACTCCGCATGTTGCTTGTTGTAGCAATTATTGGTTTCCTGTTTATTGGCAGTGACATTATTGGGGTGATCATTTCCGCAAAGCGGATATGGGTTGGGGCATCTGGTGTATTCATTTTGTCCTTTGTAACAGCCTTGTTCCAGTCCCGGTGTACACCCATACTGATATTCATCGCATAGGCCATAGGTATGCCCCATCTCATGAGCCAATATCCATTCTGAATCGTTACTAAATATAATGATTCCCTTATTGAACTTACCAAAGCCCCTGCTGCCCGGGTGTAAATGCGCCAGAGTATCTCTTGGATTCCAGATTTCTTTTTTGGCCCGGACACAAGAGGGGAGATCATCGATAGTATCTCGGTCAATGTTGCAAACGTCTCGAAATATCAATTTTATCTGTTTGGCGTCCTGCAAAGAGCCTCCGGTTTGGCGGGCGAGCTCAAAAAACTTCTGAAATTGGATGGTGGAGAAAAGGAAAAAATCGGCGTCGTTAAAAAAGGAGGATTTGGTAAAAATGAAATTGTAATCAGCGACATTTAGAACAAAATTTTTGTCCGCTAACAAAATGGGTGATCTTTCTGCATCTGCCTTTATTTTGACCTGAACGTGCGCCACCCATTTTTGCCCCCGATGCGTTAGTGCATTGATAACGGGAACCGTCGCTTCGATTTGGCAGGCGTCATAGTGCATTCTGGGTTGGTCTCTTTTGAGAGGTTGTGGAGAGGTACTGTAAACCTCTTCAGTCAGATAAAAAGCGCCTTGCCAGTCTTCTTCCAATTTTTTGTTCCACTGCCGTCTCTCCAAGCCACCCAATGTGAGGAGGCCGCTGTCAATGCTTCCGTCGCTCGTCCCATCGGAAACAGTGTAATCCACGATAATACGGCGGGCACTTTCACGGTTGACCCCCCTGATTTTGAATCGGAGCAATAGATCATCATAGGTGGAAACGATGGTATCGTTGTAGGGATTCGTTTCCCGACTCATCCCCTTGACGTTATAGACCAACGGGTCGAGGTTGAATTCCAAATCAAAGACCTCCGGTTGACCACCCGGAATATTCGCGCTGGCTTGGGCCCTGCAAGTGCCGTTTCTTGTGTGTCCTATCATCGAAGCAGTAAAACTTTCGCCGGGGTGCAGCTGATCTGCGGGAAGAGTCACATTACAAATACTTCCCTCGCATTGTCCCTCGCGGACAAGACCCCTTTGATTGCTGACAAGGCTATAGTCAATGGTTGTAATGGTACTTCCACGGAAAGAGTTGTCTCTTCCCATAAACTCAAGGTCTTGCCGGGTTGCGTTGTCGCAATATGGCACCATAGGAAGGATGCTTAAGGAACAGAGAACAGAATCTTCCTCGCATTGAGGCCGCCAATAATCGTTTTTCAATCGGTCATAACAGAGACGATACGATTCCTTTCCCAGCATGTAATCAGGATTGGGTTGTGCAGAGGGAAAGGACAGAATTTTGCCGGAGACTTCGTCAAAACCCGCTTTCAAGACGATATCCCAAACCATTCTCCATATCTTGTTTTCAAATTGTTTTTCTGTGAGGGGGCGGTTGCCGATGGGAGTGGGCGTATTACGATGCAAGGGGGTTGTGGGGAGTTCAACGAGCGTTTTAAGGCCGCTGTTTGAAAAATAACAACCCAGGATGCGGTTCACAGCCGTTGAAATATCCTGGTCGGGACAATGTTGTCCGATTGTTTCAAAGGCACAGCACCAACTAACCCCTTCAAAAAATTCGATCAATTTTGCCATGCCTGGATTTTCAGAAGTTTTGTGGCCGGGGATATTGTCTCTCCATGCAGAGGGGAGTTCTGTTTTGGCGTGGGACTGGGAAAACCAAAGAAACAGACTCAAAAAAATAAGGACTAATACTTTCAAAATATTTTTGAGCATGAATTGGGTTGCAATTTAGCAAAATTGGGCTTAGCTTTCAAAGCAAAACTTTTTAGGTGGTGGTACAGTTTGTCATTCCTGCGGAAGCAGGAATCCGGGGAATCGAGGCGTTGCTCGATCTGGGCTACACCATCATCCACTCCGACAAGGAGAGCCAGCTTGACAAACATGCCATCGACGAAAGGTGGGTTTATATCCAGAGACAGGTGATGATGGAAGAACCGTCTCAAACACAGAAACAAAAAAAGGAGAGTTCATGAAGGAAAAAACGTTGGTTCTTATGATTGTCGCTTTTGGTTTTTCCAAAATAGCATTGTGTCTGACCAACACCTGCACTGATTTCCCTCAAAAAATTACTGCCTGTCAACCTTATTCCTGTCAATTACAGCATCCCCTCGTCCCCGATTCAATAAGTCAGAAAAAAATCGTTGGAAAATCGGGGGATCGCTGCCGGTATGAAGAATCGATGCCCAATGGGGTAAAGATGCAATGCCAGTTTAAGGAGGCCTCTCTAAAAATTGTTGCCGAAGAGTGGAGGAAATTTCTGTCGGGTGCCAAGGCCAGCAATACTTCATTCAATCCCATGAAAACAGGTGAATGCAAAATTTCCGGCTATGGATTATAGCGTATGGTACCTGTTAACATATGCAAGCCCTAACTCTTTTTTTTCATCAATAAAACTACCACCAGAATCAGCAACCCCAAAATGACGAGTGCGGCCAAAGCCAGCACGCCGTAGAGCATGGTGTTGCTCTTTGCCTTTTGCGGAGCCATCGCTTGGCCCAACTGCATCATCTGCTGAATCGCTTGCTGGGTACCGACATCTTGGGCTGTGGGTTGGGCAGTGGCGGCAACCAAAGGGCCGCCGCCCGCGGGTGGTGCGCTTGTTTTGATACTCATGGCATACTGCGCAGGCCACTCAAAACCCCAGCCATCGACCGCTATATAAAGAGGACCGTCTGATTTGAGAATGACATTTTCAATGCGCACGACCGCACCAGCATTGGCAGACCTTCCGGAAAAAAGCTCCACACGATCCTGATCGTATACCTTAATAATGAGCTCGCCCTTTAATTTTTGCGGGGTGCCGGCAATGGTGTAGGCCTCACCTGCCTTGGCATTCAGTTTATAAAAATCTTTGTCATCACGATGTACTAACCAATTTTCTGGATAATCCCCGACGGCAATTTCTGTGGGATTGGTGATTTCATCACCCGCATCTTGACCGGAGTTGGCGTCGTTGTTGCTTTTCACTTCAATTTGGAAAGGGGTATCTTTGTGTATGGGATAACCTTCCATCCCGATCAGGAGATAGACACGCTCATCCTTGGAAGCGATAAACATTTTTTCTTCTTTGGCATGGCGCCCTCCCAACCACCCCGTAAAGAGTTGTTGAAAAGCGGAATCCAGGAATCGGAAACCAGAATGCGGGTAGTCTGTCTCCTTGGCCTGATTGGACGAGGTAATTTCGAGCCCTCTATCCATCGTCGACATGGTGACTTTGACTGTTTGCCCCCTTTTTACATCGACATAAAAATAGTCGTACTGATCTTTTTTCTGATGATGGTCGAGGCGGTATTCGATGCCGGACTTGAGAGGTACGGCATCCTGATAGGCATTGCCGCCACGGATCTCCTGTCCTCTCGCTTGTTCCGCCGGCTTGTTGATCAGCAATGCTTTTTGTGTGGCTTGCCCCAGATTTTGTGTGAGGGATGCCGCGTCACTGGCATCATAATAGGAACCACCCGTTGTTGAAGAAATGGCCGCAAGCTGTGCCTTTGTTTTGGCATCGACCCGAAACCCGATCGTATGGATGGTGACTTTAAACCCTTGAGCCAAAAGATTTTTGGCCTCGGCAACCGGGTCGCCGCCGCAGGTCTCTTCGCCATCACTCAATAAAATAACCACGTGTTGTGATTCCTTGCCTACAAAATCCTGCGCCGCCGCCTTTAAGGAATAAGCGATGGGGGTATAGCCGTTCGGTTTGAGTGAATCGACGGCGGCGGAAAATGCCGCGATATTTAATGGCTGAAAGGGGATCAAGAGCTCGGTGTCTTGACAGCTGGCCTCTTTGTTCGCCTTGGGAACACGATGGGCATAGACTCTCAAAGCGACAGGGACGTTGGGTGGGATGGTTGTGAGGGTCTGTTTGATCGATTTTTTGGCGATATCCATCTGCGATTCGGTTCCGACTAAAGCGCTCATGCTTCCCGACACATCAACCAAAAATTCGATATCGACCGGAGCCGCAGTACTCACAACGGCTGTCGTTGGCAGTGCTTGTGGAAGCGTTGGCGGTGTGATGGTCGATGGTGGTGTTGGTATGGGTGCCGCGACGGGCGGCGGTGTTTGCGCAAAAGAAACCGTTGCAAATAGCAACAGGCCGAATCCCAATAATTTTTTCATAACCCCCCCTTGTTTCCGGCCAAAGTAGCTATTTTGTATTGCAACCGCAACAACTAATGCGTTAAAAGGGGAACATGGCATTTTATTTGGGGGAGGCTACAAGCATTACCTTTAAAACCCTTCCCTTTATTTTTCTTCGCCTTGCCATCTATTTTCTTTTCGGTCTCGTTTTTTGCATCTATTGGGTCTTGGTTTATTTTGTGGCGAACGCCTTTGCCTCTCTTCATCAATATGCCACCGTTGCCATTTGGGTGATCGCGTTTTTGATCCCCTTTCCGATTATCCGTTTTTTGCGGGAATATGTTTTTTATGTGTTGAAGGCGGGGCATGTGGCGGTGATGGCCGAATTGGCCATCACGGGAAAATTGCCGGAAGGAATGGGGCAGATTGCGTGGGGAAAAAAACAGGTGATGGCCCGTTTTAAACAAACTTCAGTTTTATTTTTGGTCGATCGGTTGGTGGCCGGCGTGATTGCCGCCATCAACGGTGTCATGTGGCGTGTGGGCCATGTTTTTTCAGGGATTCCAGGTGTGGGGGGTCTCGTCAAACTTGCCAATCTGGTTTTGCGCTTCAGTCTTACCTATGTCGATGAAGCGATTTTGGCCAGAAATTTTGTGAATGAAAAAGAGACGGTCTGGCAATCGGCCAAAACGGGGCTTGTTTTGTATGCCCAGATTTGGCGGCAGGTATTGGCCACGGCCCTGATGCTCGGCATTTTTGCGATGCTGAGCTACACCGTCTTGGCTTTTGTTTTTTTGATTCCCTTTTTGGGTTTTGCCCAAGCGATTCCGGGTTCAACGCCTTTTTTTGTCATCGGCGCTCTGGTTTTTGCCGCTGTCATCAAACTGGCCCTCTTTGACCCGTGGACCTTGGCCAACATGATGCTCGTCTATCTCAATGAGACAAAGAATTTGGCTGTCGATCCTGTGTGGGAAGAAAAACTAGAAACTTTCTCCAAAAAATTCAAAGAAATCAAAAAGCGGGCTTTAGGGGAATCTGGATCATGCCCCCTTCCACAAAAAGTTGAAGGAAAAAATAAAATTTAATGGAACAGAAAAAACCAGAGTTTTTTCACTCCACGCCGCCACTCCTGATGACAGTGGTCGTTTTGTTTTTTGCGGCTTTTTTTGGCTATGTCCTTTATCGGGGAGATATACCGACGAACCCGTTTTTTTTTGTATTTCCCATCCTTGCTATTTTATTTTTTCTTTCTTACCAGCGATACCTTCTTCGACCGGACCGATTGGAAATTACCTATCTATTTGGCATTAAACCGAAACGGGTGATCACATTTACCCTTCCTCCTTGGTGGGCGGGTGATCGGCCGGGTCTCAACTTTTTGATCACCTTCCCTCCCTCCACAATTTTGCTGTCAGAAATAAGTGATATTTGCATGAAAAAATCCCCGTTCTATACACGACAGGCGGTATTTTCCGATCTTGTTGTACGTCTGCATGATGGCAAGGAATATGTTTTGGGAATTGATAAAGAGGACCGTGAGCGTTTTTTGGCCTCTTGGAGACAAATACCGTAATCTTTTTAAGGCTGGACGATCGACAACACATAAGCCTTCAGATCAATATATTTTTTGGCCGCTCTTAAAATATCTTCACGCGTGACGGCGAGAATTTTTTCGGGGTAATGGTATACTTCTTTGTAACTTAATCCATACAATTCGTTAAAGACAAACGATTGCGAAAGGGTCGCCAATTTTTGCAGCTCCAGTTCGTAAGTTCCCACCAGATGATTTTGGGTTTTTTCAAGCTCCTCTTTGGTCACCAACTCGTTTGTGATTTTTTTAAGTTCCGCCTCGATCCCTTTCAATGCCGTCGGCACTTTAGAAGGTTCCGTCCCCATGTAGACCGCGAAATAACCGGGGTCGATTCCTTCCTGCAAAACAGCGGTGACGGAATAGGCGAGACTCAATTTGTCACGAAGCTCCAAAAACAGCCGCCCCCCCATGCCGGCCAGAATCGTATTTAAAACGATCAGGGTATAATGGTCAGGACTTTTCAACGACGAGCCCGCAAACCCCAATACCACATGGGCCTGCTGTTTTTCCTTTTTGATCATCGTTTTTTTGATTTTCTCCGGTTTCGGATCCGGTTTCGGTTTTTTGAAAGAGGCCCCTTTTTTGGGAAGGCGGCTTAGCTTTTCCTTGAGGAGGTCCAAAACCGTGTCGGTTGCGAAATCACCGACGATGCCGATTACCATATTTTTTGAAGAGAGACTTTTCCGATAATGCTCCACAATTTGGGCCTGCGTCAGTTTCGCGATGGTTTCTTTCGTTCCGATCGTTCGCATGCCGTAAGGATGGGTCGGGAAAAGGGTTTTTTGAAAATGAAAAAAAGCAAGACTCGAGAGGGAATCTTCCTGATTGCGAATGGCTTCGATCGTGAATTTTTTCTCTTTTTCAACTTCTGCCTTGTCGAATCGGGGATCCAAGAGGGTCTCGAAAAAAAGATCGAGCCCTTCTTTCAGGTATTCGCTTAAAAATTCCGATTTCAATCCGAAAGAATTTTTGCCGCTGTAACCGTCGATATGGCCGGCCATTCCTTCGATGGCCTGTGTTACTTCCAAGGCTGTCCGCCGCGTTGTCCCTTTAATAATGCATTGAGCCAGCAGATGATGGATGCCGTTGTCTCTTTTTGTCTCTGCGAGCAAACCGCCTAAAGAGGCGCTCGAAATGGCAATGGTCGGAAGATGGTGATCCTCTTTCAAAATAATTTTTATTCCCGAAGGGAGGTGAATTAAGCGTGGTTCGTTTTTATCGGGAACATGTCTGGCGATGCCCGCATTTTTAAGTTTTGGGTGAGTCAAAACGGCGGTTGTTTTGGCCGTCCACGGTTTTCCATAATCCCCTTTTGGAACGAGCATCGCCGCGGTCATGTTGGCATGCAACAAATAACGATTGGAGGCCGTTATCACCTCTTGAGCCGTGACGGTTTGGATGCGTTGATAATATTGCTCTTCGAAATCGAGATTTTCTGCCGTGGCCAAAAAATAGGCCAATTTTCCGGCCTGCCCGCCGACCGTCTCTTTTTCATAAATTTGCGTGGCGCGGATGTTGAGTTTGGCCCGGTTCAGTTCTTCCGCCGAAGGGCCGTCCGTTTTCAATTTATCGATCTCTTCCCACATCGTCTGAAAAGCCGCCTCGGCCTTTGCGACATTAAGATGTCCGCCAACGAGCATCAAACCGGCATCTTTGGGCGCATAGGCGTAGGAATAGATGCTCTGCACGAGATGTTTTTTTTCCTTCAAGACCTGTTCCAGTCTTGAGGAATCGGAGCCGGCCAAAATGTGTGAAAGGATATCAAGGGCCGGGATGTCGGCATGGATAATCTCCGGAATATGGAAACCCAATGCAAAATAGGCGCTTTGGATATTGTCGGCCCGAATTTCAATAACCGCTTTTTTTTGCGGCGGCTCTGTTATTCTCGCGCTGTGTGCCGCGTGCTGTGTGCCGCGTGAAACCCATCCCCCAAATGCCATTTCCACATCCCGCAGCATTTTATCGGTTTCGAAATCGCCGACAACAACAAGAGAGGCATTTTGCGGCGTGTACCAACGGTGATAAAACTCAAACAGTTTTTCGCGTGAAAATGATTTGACCGTATTTTCAAAACCGATGATCGGTCTTCGATAAGGGTGTTTTGTAAATGACTTTTGGAATAAAATTTCGCCGATGAAACGGCCGGGGTTGTCTTTTTCACGACGAATCTCTTCTAAGATGACCTCTTTTTCCCGCTCGAGTTCCGTCGGGTCGAATATCGAATGTTGGATCGCATCGGCCAAAATTTCAAGCCCCTTATCGGCAAACCGCTTTGACATATTGATATAATAGACCGTCTGGTCGTAAGAGGTGTAGGCATTGACCTCTCCCCCGGCGGCTTCGACATCGCGGGCGATATCCCCAACTTTGCGGGTTTTGGTTCCTTTAAAAAGCATGTGTTCAATCACATGCGAGATGCCAGCCTCTTCATCGGTTTCATCTCCGCTGCCGACCTTGATCAAAATATTGAAAGAGAGGACGGGGGCCGAATGATTTTCCTCCAGAACCACCGTTAAACCGTTGGATAAAGTTACACTTTTGGGTTGCATAAAATATTTTTTGAACCTAAGAGTTAAGCAGGTTTATGGAAAAAATGGAAGAGGTCGTTTCAAAAAAAATCCGGTCGGCGCTCGATCCCGTCCATTTGGAACTGGAAGATGAAAGCGCCAGTCACAGCGGACACCAGCCCTTTCAAAATCCGGCATCCCATTTCAGGGCGGTCATTGTTTCGGCCCATTTCAAAGACAAATCGCTTGTTGAGAGACACCGGATGGTTTATGACCTCTTAAAAGAAGAATTGAAAGGGGCTATTCATGCCCTTGCGCTAAAAACATTCACACCGGAAGAATGGGGGAAAAAATGAAAATCCTATTTTTAAGAAAAATTGTTTTGATCGGACTGGTTTTAATTCCGTGCACCTCTCTTTTGGCACAAACAAAAGTCGGTAAGGTGGATAATGTGGTCGGAGAAGCGGTGATTGTTCACGAGGCGGGAAACAAGAAAGAGAAAGCCACGGCGGGGGAGCCTCTCTTCTTGAAAGATAGGGTGGAGACCAAAAAAGAATCTTCGGTACAACTTGGCTTTAAAGACGGGACGAGCATTGTTTTGCGGGAAAAAACAAAAATCGTTGTATCGGAATTTCTTTTTGATCCCGCAAAAAAAGAGCGCCAAACCATTTTAGATGTAACGAGCGGCAAACTGAAGGCTGTTGTGAGCAAGACCTTCAACAAAAAAACATCCAAAACCGAATTCAAAACACCCACGGCAACGGTCGGTGTGCGCGGCACAGAGCTGGCGCTGGATGTCGGCAAAAAGAAGACAACAGTTTATTGTCTGAAAGGACTTGTCTCCACGTTAAATCCACTCATGCCTTTGAAGGAGATGTTGGTGGGCGCCAATCAGTACAGCGACGTGGAAGAAGGGGCGTCCCCCTCCTCACCCTTGCCGATTCCGAAACAGATTTTGGAAGGGATAGAAAGCCAGTTCGGGTTCCCTACTTCAGTAGAGTCTCTTAAACAAAAGGGGCTCGATTCTTTAAAAAGCCGCCTCCCGTTTCCCTAGAGCCTATCCCAAAACTATATCGGCTGCAATTTTGCTTTTTCGGCTGCAACTTCGTCAGATTTCGCAAAAAACCAGTCAACGTAGCCATGGCTACGCCTCCTGATTTTTTACTCATCTTCCTCGTTTCGCTCAAAAAATCAAAATTTCGCTTTCGATATAGTTTTGGGATAGGCTCTTGATGTAATAACGCGGTGCGACATTCTCGCCACGTGGCGAGAATCTTTTAAACCGAACCGTCGTCCATCGTGATCAACCGATAGTTGTGCTGTCCGATTTGTATCTGGATGGATGGTTTGCCGTTACCCGACTTGAATAATTTGTGGACCTGTTTGCAACCGGGGTCGGTATTGGAAACAACGATATGTTTTAAATTTCCTTCCGCATCTTTTACCACTAAATCGAAATTGCCGTCGTGCTGCATCTCCGGTTTTGATAAAAATTGCTCCGGTTGTATCCCTTTTTTTAAATCTTGAACAGCCAGCGCCTCCATGTCTCCTTCTGTTTTGCGTCCTCCCTCTTCGAAAAGAAAATGAGCCGTATTCATAAGAGACCTCCCTTTTCAAAGATTTTACCCTATTTTAAGGGAGGGGGTGGTATGAAAAAGTTTTGATATTATCCGTACTTATATTTCTTTTGTTATTTCAAAGATTTAAAGGTAAAAAGTCTTTGCTTGAGGGCTTCTCATTTGGTAAACTGTCGAGGTGTATTTGAAGATTTTACTCCCCATTTTGTTACTGCTGGCCGGTTGTAGCGGGCAGATAAAAGGGGCTGTCTATTTAGACACCAATTCCAACTCCAATCCCGATCCGGGCGAAACCACCTTGACAGGGGTTCCCATCAAGGTGACCTATGAAAATCAGGTTATTGCCAAATCCAAAACCGATTCGAAAGGGCTCTACGTTATTGGCAGCAAAGGGCAGGGCCATTATTGCATCGAGGTGGAGGACCCCAGTTTTAGCCAAAATCTGACGGCGCAAATTTCGAGCGGCACCCTTTCCACCCCCTCTTTATCACAACCGGCCCCCAAAATAGGGATTGGGCCTTCTATCAATGCGGCCAAATCCTTTGATGTCAATACGATGCCGGTTTGCGGTAATAACAAAATGGAAGGGGATGAGGAATGTGATGATGGAAACCGGACAGACGGGGATGGCTGCTCCAGCACCTGCAAAAATCAGCCCCTTCCTGAAAAACCGTCGACACAAATCACTCCGTCTGAGGAAAACAAATCGGGAAAAAGATGCATCAACTGTAATGCTACAAATTGTAGCGCCCATGTGGGTGTTACCATGAATTACGATGCCGATATTTCCAATCTTCCGCCGCCGACAAAACAGACGCACAGAACGGGCGAAGATTTTTTTCTGAACGTCATCCACCCGATCGGCGGGGTTTTGGAGCCGATTTATCTCCCCGATGTTTTGGAAGCCTTTTGGCCGGCCGACGTTTCTCAACGGGATCCGAATATCTTAAGCATCGATCCTGCCAGCGGCCGCATTGAGTTTGCCGCGCGGGAAGTCAAACGTTCGGTGCAAATTCCGCTTCGGGTCAAAGACAGCGCCCCTTTTGGGACAACGACCATTACGTTTCCGAAATTCAAGGTCAAAACACCTGACGGGCAGAGCAAAGAACTGCCTTATGCTTATGAAATGGATATTGTCGTCACTCCCGATCTGGAGGTGATTCAAAGCGGGCTTCCGGCCTCGGCACGGGCGGGAGGAACATTCCAATGGGAATTGAAGGTCAAAAATAAAGGGGCTAGAAAATATAAAGATTTGAAACTGATTTTTACTGTCCCCACTACGGAGGTTTCGATTACAAACACGCCTCCCTCTTGCGATTCGAGCGGGGACGAGATTACCTGCCCCATCGACGAACTTGCGGCGCATGCGACTTTGCCGCCGGTCAAAATCGATCTCAAGGTTCAAGAGAATGTCAGCCAAGGGACGCGCATTCTATTTGATGCCAAAGTGAAGATTCCGGAATACGACGGAGATATTTCTGCAGAGGAGTCAAGCTTTTCCGTCAGCGCTCAATAACATTCAGCAACGCCGAATGTTCCGCTTCATTCCAGCCGATTTCCATCAGCAGATCTTTTTGAAGTGCGTTCAGTCTTGAATCGAGCGGAAGCCCTTGCACCAGATCGAGATATGTTTTCTGCAAATTTTTGATTTCATCGGGCACCGGAATTTCAACCGCTTTTTTTGTTTGTGGATCATAAATAAGAGAGATGGGGGTTATCTCTACCGCCGTTCCGGTCATGGCGGCCCCTTTGAATGTTCCATGGAGAACTTCATGGAGCGGGATATTTCGGTATTCGATTTCTCCGCCCGAAAGCCGGATGATCTGATCGATGACTTTGAGTGTGGTCCCCGGCAAGATCGGTTTTTCCTCTTGCTTCGGGGAGAGATAACGATTGCCGCCCAGATACAAAACAAGATTTTCGCCGCTCCCTTCGAGAATATTTCGTTCGGGAGTGGCGTCGGTCATCAAGACTTCATTAAAATGGTTGAAATTCGCAAAATTGACAAGCCGCTGGCCGGTTAAGTAATTGGCCGCCAATTTGTGCTGGCGGTTGAACTCCGCATTGCTTTCCGGGGCGACAACAATCGGGGCCCCCTTTTCAAACGCCTCTTTCCCGAGATATCTTCCCCACGGTTTGACCGAGAGCAAAAAATCGACACTATGCCCCAGAGAAAAAACACCCAAGTGTTTGTCGGGAGTGGCTCCCCGAAAGACAACCGGTCTGACATAACAGCCTTTTTGCCAATCGACAAAACCGCTATGAAGATTGAGCAAAATTGTCTTGATAATAAATTCTTTGACCTGCGATTTGGTGTAGGGAAATTGCACAACAGAATCTCTTTTGATTTTTCCTTTCAATACCGTTTTGTATTTTTCAACGAGCTCTGGATATTGGCGTGAAAAATCATCCCAAACTTGGGAAGGTTTGAGAGGGAGTTTCATCCACGAATATTCCATCGATCGAAAGAGGCGATCGATGCGGAGATCGACCCCCAAAAGATTCACCGTCCCGTTTTTTTTGGCTAAATTGGGATAACAGCGGGTCCCTTCAAATGCAGAGCTGGCATAATGAATCACGTGTTGGTAGGCAAAAAAGGCGATATCGAGAAACTCGGGGCGGGCATCGGCCGGATACCATTTTCCATTGTAAAAAATGATTTGTGAGTTCATAAAAGATGGAATGAACTCGGCTTCCTTATGAGATTTGTGGATTTCTGGCAAGGATTCGTTTATAGTGCTTTCGTTGAAAAATAGGATGATGAAAAAAATTAAAAAAATTGCGATTTTGACAGGGGGCGGCGATTGCCCCGGTTTAAATGCGGTGATCCGTTCCGTGGTCCGCTGTGCTATTCATGATCATGGCTGGGAGGTGTGGGGGATTGAAGATGGTTTTGCGGGGCTGATCGAAGGGCGCATCCATCCTCTCCTTTGGGATAATGTCGCCGGTATTTTGACTCACGGGGGAACGATTTTAGGAACGACCAATCAGACCAATCCTTTTTTGTATGCCAAAAAGAAGGGGGCGACCGTTGAATATAAAGATGCGAGCAAACAGGCGATGAAGATGTTCAAGAGCGGGCAGTTTGATGCGCTGGTTTGCGTCGGGGGCGACGGGACTCTCTCTTACGCAAAACGTTTTGCCAAAGAGGGACTCCCCATTGTGGTGATTCCGAAAACCATCGACAACGATGTCCCGTCGACCGAAAGAACGGTTGGGTTTTACACGGCCGTTCATAATGCGACCGAGGCGATCGATAAGCTCTACACCACGGCCGCATCCCACCATCGGGCGATGGTGATCGAAGTCATGGGGCGCGATGCCGGCTGGCTGGCCGTTGCCTCCGGTTTAGCAACCGGGGCCAGCATTATTTTGATTCCGGAATTTCCTTTTGATCTTAAAAAAATTTGTGATCGTGTGGTGCAGCGCTCTTCAGTCGGAAGACGCTACACCATTATTGTCATTGCGGAAGGGGCCCATCTTGCCGACGGAAGAAAAGTATTTCAACGCAAGGCCAAAGATAGGACACAGCCGTTTCGATTGGGCGGCATCGGCCAATGGTTATCGCTGGAGATTGAAAAGAAAACCGGCATCGAATCGCGCTCGGTCATGCTAGGACATATTTTGAGGAGCGGCTCTCCCATTTATCAAGACCGGATTTTGGCAACGATGTTCGGTTGCGAAGCGGTGCATCGTTTGGCAACCGGCGAGAGAAACATGATGGTCGCTTGGGGAAAAGGAGAGTTGACCTCGCATCCTTTAAAAAATATCCCGCAAGGGATCCGACAGGTCCCAAAAAATCATCCGTGGATTGACGCCTGCCGTTCGATGGGGGCTTTGTTTGCGGAGAAGGATTTATAATTAATCGGCAAGATATTTTCTCAAGGTATTCCAATCGATTCCTAAAATTTCTTTGATTTCTTTGAGCGGTTTTTCCGGATATTTGCCGCGAATGTGGCGGGCATAGCGTATCTTAAGATCCTCTATTTTCATGTCGGGTAGAGAAAAATTGCCGGTAGTATTGCCGAAATCACCGGCAGGGTGAGGCTCAAAAGTCGCTTTTTCGATAAAATCTGTTTCGGTCTGAATCACGGCCCTTTCGATGGCATGTTCCAATTCCCGAACATTTCCGGGCCATGAGTATTGCATCAAAAAATCGATGGCCTCATTGGAAAACCCGATCAGATTTTTATTGTACCGGACCGTCGCCTGCTGTAAAAAATATTTAGCCAAAGGAATAATATCTTCCCGATGTTCCCGAAGCGGTGGAATCATGAGGGTGACAACATGCAAACGATCGTAAAGATCGGCTCGAAACATTTTTTTCAAAACCAGATCGTTCAGATCCTGATTCGTGGCAAAAACAAGACGGGTATCGACGGGACGTTCGGTTGTCTCTCCCACGCGTGTAATTCTTTTTTCCTGTAACACGCGCAGCAATTTGGCCTGAAGATTGAGCGGAATCTCTCCGATTTCATCGAGCAGCAGTGTGCCGCCGTTTGCGGCTTCAAAAAAACCGACCTTGTCTCGAAAAGCGCCAGTAAAAGCCCCTTTGGCATGTCCAAATAATTCGCTTTCCATTAAATTTTCTGAAATGGCGGCGCAATTGATATGAAGAGTGGGTCCTGATTTTCGAGGGCTTGAGTTGTGCAGAGTGGCGGCGATTTTTTCTTTGCCGGTTCCCCTCTCTCCCAAAATCAGTACGGGAATATCGGTTTGAGCCAGTTGGCGAACTTTTTTCAACAGCTCCTTCATACTTTGGCTCTCAATCACCAATCCTTCCAGCGGCATTTGAGCCAATTCTTTTTCTAAAAGATCGATGCGCGATTTCAAATGGAGCCGCTCTTTTTTTTCTTTCTCTTCTAACTGCTCCTGTTGCCGTTTGAGCCTCTCGGTCATCCGATTAAATGCCGTCTCCAGTTGTCCGATTTCATCGTCTCCCGTGCACGGAACAACGGTATTCCAATCGCCTTCGGCCAAAAAGGCTGCGGCGGCGGAGAGGGTATTCAGACGCCGCGTTAGTGAGCGCGCAATGATGGCGGCCATCGGCAAAACAAGGGCAAGGGTCAATGCGAGCAGAAGCCAGTAATCTTTGGAGAGCTGCTTTGCCAAAAAGCCGACCGCCGACATTTCGGCACCGACCATGACTCCGCCGAAGATTCCCTCTTTTTGGTAATCTCCCTTGTCGAAGAGGATCGGCGCGTAGCCTTGCGTCCGTAAAAGAGGCGGTTTTTTATCGAGGCCGATGTTGGGGCTTCTGAAAATGTGCGACTCGTGGTTGCGAATTTTTTCCATCATGATTTTATGTTCATCGATATTGCGAATCTCCGGTGCGCTGGTCAATTGCACCGGCCCTTTGTTGGTCCCTTGGATATTTTTGAACGGCTCATAAGGAATGCCGTCGGGGGTGAGGCCCCGGATATCCCAAAGTTTTTGATGGGCGACAATCCATCCCTCATCATCAAAGAGAAAGCAGTAGTTGCCGCCGGAGTAGGGGGCGATGAGGACCGGCTTTTCCTGCAAGGGATGGACGTGGAGAATTTTTTCCTGCAGATGCGTTTGGTCTAAGGCCAAGGTGATGACCCCCTCCCACTCTCCCTGTGGATTGAAAATGGGGGCTGCAAAACGGAGGATACCTTCATAGCGTTTCCCTTCAATGGCATGTTCGGGCATGTCGGCATTTTGGAGCTGTTCTTTTGCCGAGACATACCAACCGGTTAAGTGTCCTGCGTAAATCGCACCCTGTTTTAAATTTTTGGCCCGCATAAAATAATCTTCCATTTTAAAAAGGGTATTTTGGGGAAGGGTTACATTTTTGAGCTGTTCTGGTGAGGCGACGGTCGTGATAATACGATACCGTTTTTGCGGGAGCCCTGTTTCATCCAAAACATTTTCAATTTTTATTTTTTCAAAACCCTTTTTATCGATGAAAGCAATCTCGCGATAAAGTGGGATCGAAATTTTGACCTCTGTATAATCTTGGTTTGTTCCCACCCGTGTCCAAATCGGTCCCCTTCTCGATTCTGAAAAATGAAGGAGGCTTTCGGCTGTTTTTGGAATCCCTTCCAGAAGAAGAAGATCGCTTGCCGTGTTGTTCAGGAGATCGGAGACCTGTTGGGCTATGTCATTTGCTTTTAAAATCAGTCCTCTTTCAACCTCATGGGTAATCTGATTTTTGGCTGTAAAAAGGGTCAAAAGAGTAAGTGCGGTGAGCGGCAAAATGGCCATACAGATCAGTATCAACGCTGTTTTTTGAAAAATTCTTAATCGCATTATGATTTTTTCAAATCTTGTTGTGAATAATTCATATTAAATCGTTAATAGCAAGCTAAATAAGCATTTAATGGCATTTTAGATTGGCATACCCCTTGCATTGGAAACCCTGCAGGAAAGGAGGGTTTATGACAAACCCAACATTAAATATAGGGGGGCTTCAGTTAAGCGCTGTAGTCACCCCTGAGTTTTTAACCCAAGCTCAAACAGTTTTGGAGGCGGCGAATCTCCAAACCGTCGGTTTGAGTAGGGTAGATCTGGCAGAGCGTTTTTCTCGGCTGCAGGATCTGGTTTCTGGAGGAAAGGGGGAGGAGGCAAAGGGGGGGCTTTTAGCCTTGGCCCAACGGATCAAAGAATCGGGTGCCAAGCCGATTCCAAAGGAGATCCGAGTCGATCTCAAAAGAGGGGGTGTTTTACTCCGTCTTCAATCAGGGAACATCCAATTTGGTTCTCCGCCGGAGACGATTAAAGATTCTCTTCCGCTCGGCGGAGCGAAATTGGTGGTCATCGACGGACCGACGATGATGGATTGGTACACCACTCGCAATTTGGCAGAGCCGGAATTTCCGATGTACTCCGGCTTTTTCATTATCTCAAAGTTGCAAAGCGCCACACAGTTTTTGACCACGGGCGATGTGGCCTCGCATCTCGATACCATTTTGAGAACCTCTTACATGGGGCCTCAATGGGATTTTGAGAGTGACGATTTGGCGCCGGAGTACCCGCAGGGAAAAGCGACCCCCGGCTTTCCCAATATGAGAGGGGAATTGCGGCATTTTTCTACTTTCGATATTAACCGGATGCGCACCATCAATACTTTTGGTGAGTCCGGAGTGTTTTCTCTTGGAGCGGTTCGGATTGTTCATTTGGGCGATAGCCTTTATCGTCTATTTGAAGGGGACGATTATGTCGGCGATCTCGACATGAAAACTTTGCCAAGGCCGCAACGGTCTCTTCCGGATCTCGACAAACTTTATGATTCCCAGTTTCAGGCGGTTCGCTATCGGGCCCTCTTTTTGGGAGAGCCGATGGTGATCCCCGTTTCCTCCAGCCACGGTTTTGACGGCGTGGAAGGAACCAGCGGGCACATGATTTGGAATAAGGGAAAGGTGATCTTTGTCGATCCCCCTTCCGACATTCTCGATTTTTGCGCCACAAATCACATCCCCTTGAGTGCGATCGACGGCGTCCTTGTCACGCACGTTCATGCCGATCACGATCAAGGGGCGCTTCAGGTTTTGATGGCCGCGCCAAACGCCACGCTCTATACGACCGCCAGTATCGAGCGTGCTTATGTCGATAAGTTGCACGCCCTTTCCCTCGGCAAATTTCCGAAGGAGAGAATCCGGGAATTATGGCAATCCAAAAATCTTCGGATGCTCGAGCCGGTCTCCTTGAACGGATTGACGATGTATTTTTACCACGGTTTTCATGCCAATATCGCCATCGGTTACAATGTGCTGGATGAAAACGGAAAGGCCGTTTTTGGTTATTCCGGCGACACCCTCAACGATCCGGCCAGTGTCTATTCTCTCCTCAAGCCAAAAACCGATGCCGAAGGCAAAGTTATTGCTGAGCCGGTGATTGCCTCTCCGGAGCGGGCAGTCATGATTACGGAATTACCTCTGGCGGCGCTGTGGGCCGGCGGCGTTGCTGTGCATGAACAGGGGGTTCCGCCGATACACACACCGGGGAGACGCCTCCAATCGGTGATGCAAGTGGCGCAAACGATGAAAGCCGGTGGGGAGTTGTATGCCTATCATGTCAGCAGAAAAGATGCCGAGGCGGCCGGTTTAAAAAAATGGGGCGCCGGTTTTGCGCATGCGATTTCGCTGGCCCAGAGTCTCTCGTGGGAAGAGCAAGGGGCCAAGCGGAATGAGATGCATGCCATGCAAAATCTTCCGGTTTTCGACGGCGTTCCGACAGAGACCCTGCAATCGTTGGCCGAGCGCGGTGAAGTGCGGCTCTGCAAACCGGGTGCGCCGATTATCGAGGAAGGTCTGGATGATGGAAAAGTCTCTTTGATTCTCGATGGCGAAGTCTCGATCAGCCGTGGCGGTCAGATTCTCGCCAGAAAAGAGGCGGGCCTTTTGGGTGAAGGGGCCCTGCTTGGCGAACGCCGGAATGCAACCGTTGTGGCGACAAAACCGACACGTGTTTTGGTATGGGATGCCAATGCCTTGAAACCCGATTTCGAAAAAATCGGTTTGGTGAAACGATTGCGGCATTTAAGAGAGATGCGTGAATGGGCCTATGGGGCCTTGGCGGCTTCCCCGATCATGGACGGGGCCAACCCGGAAGTGGTCGACGCCCTCTTAGGAATCGGCGAAAAAATAGAAACCGTTCCCGGTTCCATCTTCATCCGCCGCGGCGAGAGTGATCGCGATGTCTTTTTTGTGGTCGACGGGGTTGTCGACGTGGTAACCGCCTCAAAAAGAGAGGCGGTCAATGTAGGGAGAGGTGATTTTGTTGGTGAGATGGCGCTTGTTAATGAGGCGCCGCGCACCGCGACCGTAATGGCCGGATCGCCGGCAACATTGGTTCGGTTTCCGGCCGATCGCCTCCGCTCTCTGATGTTGCAGTGGCCGACCGTGCGGCTAAGACTCATGACACTTGCGATGCAAAGGGGCCAGCCGATTGCCGGAAATCCGTAAGGGTATCCACAAATGGGAAAAATCTGCCGCCGCAGGGCGGCAGATTTCCCTTTTAATTCAGCTGGTTATAGTCTATCAA
>JAHFSU010000033.1 GCA_023265595.1 Deltaproteobacteria bacterium | reverse complement strand
CAAAACCGGCGTCATCGCCGTGAAACACCGCAAGCCCATTCTCAAGCAATCGATCAATATTGTGCAACGTCGCACATTGATGTTCTATGTTGTTACTGCCAAGACCATAAAGAAGAATCTCTTTTCTCTCTTCTTTCAATAAATCCTCGGGTTCTAACGCTACATGCTGCATAGCGTCAAAATGATCTCCATCCCATTTTTCATTTCGCATCTCCTCCATTAAAAAAGGGAGAGCCTTTCTCCCCATCCCTTTAAGGTACCAAGCTGCTGAACCAACACAGGCAACGTCCAAATAGCCGATCACCCGCTCCATCGTTAAAGGGTCCGATACGGATACATGCAAATATTTCAACAGGCTCATTGCCTCCTCGGCAACATACTCATCATCAATCGCTTCGATCAAAGAGGGGACTGTTACCTGCAGCGCCTCCGGCACCCGCGACATTTCCGATAAACCCATAAGGGCTCCCCTACGGTAGTCTGGATCATATTTTTTCATTGGCCCCACGGGAAAGACCCATCTTTGCTCTGTAGCAATATCCACCAGCCATTTGGCACGGGCTTGGAGGAGCAAAAGGCCATCGCTTCCGCAAAGCCGAAAAAATTCCTGACGGAATTCGGGGAAAAAACCGGCCCTTTGAAAAAGTTCATCTTCATGAGCACCCAAATGAAATTTAGATTTCAACGAAGTGGCTTTGTGGATCAATTCACACTGTCTGTCGGAGAGAGCCAGACTCTCGCATTCAGCAGATAGTTGTGACACCGAAAAGTCGAATCCCTCCACAAGGGTATCAAAAACTTTTTTGGCGAAATCGATGTCGCTCATTATTCCCCCTGCTTAAAAATGACCACGTTAGAAGGGCGGTCTTCATCGCCAAGGCCTACCATCACCCTTTCACGACTACCCTTTTCATACAAATAATAAGAGGCCCTATCAAACATGCCGGTATCGCAAAAGAGGGCCTTGGCGGCACCGATCTGCCATGCAATATGCAAGAGGTCGTTCACACTCATATTCTCCGCGCTATCGAGCATGCCGAATTGTCCGTCGTCGAATTGCACCAAAATGCGGCGACTGTCGGGGCCGGTCGGATTTTTGGTGTAATTTGCACCGGCACGATTTTCAAAATACATCGAGGCCAAAATGGAGAGTTTTTTCTCCGATGCCGTTTCAAAGGCACGCCTAAAATCCATGGGGTCATTCAAATCGAGCCGAACGGAGGCATCTTCTTTTTTTCGCGTTAAATCGGAGAGTTTCAAACGGCGGCTATCGACAATGTTCATGGCACCATCGGGATAAGCAATCAAATAGCCGTGCAGACGGGAGGGGTCAAAAACCCAGTTTTCAATCACCCCTTTGTCTACCATCACCTGAATCCCCTTGTTTTGGCCGGAGACCATCAGCACAGGGCCCTGATATTGGAGAATATTCCCAAATGCCTTTTCATTATTGGCTTGGCTCACCCCGGCGCCCGGTTTCATTTGCAGTACCACTCTCGCCCCTTTGGTCGGATTTCCCTTCACCAAGGTCGCCCGGTGCCGGCCGTCGATAATAATATTTTCAACCGAATAGCCGGGGAGGGCCCCTTTCAACGCAACATATTTCAAAGGATTTTTTAGATTGTCATCCACTTCGGCCTCTCCTCCGCTGCTGAATTTTTTTACCGCTTCTCGCCTTGCCTTGCTCAAAATGTAGACAAAGTGCCCCTGCTTAGCCTCCCGCCAAAGTTTGTGCATTGCAGAAACCTTTTCGTCGAGAAGCCCTTTGCTTTGCAGCCAAGCTATTTTTTGATCGATGGCCGGAATTTTTCCAAAATCCCCTTCATCAAAAGTGCCCAAAAATTTTCCAAACTGGCTTGCCGCGAAATTCCCCCAGACAGAATAGAAAGAGTCGGAATAATTTAGAGTACCAAAAGCAATGTTATAGACGGTCTCCACATTGTCCAAACTAACAGGGTCTCTAAAGTAGCGGGTGTAGAGTTGATGGACAAACTGATCGGCCCTTTCTTGCCCTGCGTTTTGTGCAATCTCTTTGCGAAGGGTCTCCACCGTTGTGGGCTGATCCAAACGAATATTGCTTAAGCGGGGATCACTCAAAGAGGGACCGCTATTTTCTGCCTCAGAGAGCCATGTCATGAAGGGATTTTCACCATGCCCACTGCCTCCCAAGGGAGGGGAAATTCTTTGTGAGGGAGATTTAATGGAAATCGACATTTTTGCGGCAATCTCTTTCGGTAATTCGGGGATTTTTCGGAGCGGTCTCTCCAATTTTTCCAGCACATTTTCAATGGAAACCCTGTCAGGCCTTTTGAGTAGCTCTTCCGGGTGCACCTCAAAATAATCGCGCAAGCGGGTTGCCGCATGACGCGAAAAGAGATCGTAGCGCCCTTTGAGATCTTGATAGAGATAGCTCCCTTGCAACTTTTCCCATTGAGACCATCCCTGCATGGCGGCAATCAGGGACTCTAAACCGATGGCTTCGATGGGGGCGGTTGTGATCGCTTGGCTTAAGAGCGCCACAAAGGCATCGCCACCGACGTTCCCGGTATATTCATTTATTTCGGTGCGGACTTTTTCCAAACCTTGCACATCAAAAAATTCTTTTGGAACATCTTGGAGGTCAAAACTGACATTTTTAAAATCGACCGCCTTCAGAAAATCGGCAAGAGGGTTTTGATCCCCAAAGAGGGCTTGCAAACGATGGGCAGTCAAAATCATGCGGCCCAAATCGGCCAGAGAAATTTTGTGATGCATTCCGTTACTCCATGTGAAATGCATACTCTCAAGGGTTTTTGGATTGGAGCGGGAGACAATAAAATATTTGGCATAAACCTCATCCAGATTGTCGGGGTTCACCGCTACAACACCACTAAAATCAAAAACTTGAAAATGTGATTTTTTGATCCAGCGATCTCCCAAGGCATCGTTTCGATCTTGAGAGGGCATCATGATGTTCAAAAGCTCGGCAACTCGGACAATCTCTTTTGGAGAGCGGTTTTTAAAATTTTGCGTCAGGAGAGACAAATCGAGCCGATTCAAATAGGCTGTCTGCTCCTCCCCTTTTTGGGTGAGTGTCATCAAAAAGGAGGAATATTGTTCCATCCGTTTTAAATCCGATTCGTCTCTCGGCTGAAGAAGTCTCCAATCTCTTTTTTGTTCAATCCACCGGGTGAGGGCTTGGCCTTGCGGTCTGTTGCGGGTTTGGCCGACAAGGGTCAAAAGTGTGGGAATATCTTCCAAGGGCAAAAAATCGATGAAGGGGCGGATCTTCGTCCGCCAACGCATTTTGTTGTTGGGGTCATCCCCTTCTGCCTCATAAAAAGTTTTGGCAGGGCCGATGGTTTGGCGAACAAATTCGGCTACCGTCTCTGAATCAATTTTACCCAAAAATCGGATGCAATCGGGAAACAGCTCTTCAAAATAATCCCAGCCTCCCTGAATGGTATTGTTCAACCGGGCAATTTCATAGGTAAGCGAGCCTTTAACATAACGGAGATCTTCATCGAGATGATCTTTGCGAACGAGTCCCCGCTTGATAAGAAAGGGGAGCCCAAAATGAAAAAAGGTCCAGACGGCCTGCGAACCCTCTTTAGCCATTCCCCCAAGGCTTTCCAACCAACTTCCTTCGGTGACACGAAAATTTTTTCTTAACTCTTCTTCCGTCAACACACCCTCTTTGACCAAAATGGAAAAGACATTTTGAATAAGGGTGGCGGTATTTTCTCCGGCAATGGAGGCCAGACGAAGAAGATTGGCCCCGATAGAGTTGGGCTGACTGGCATCCAAATCGCCAATGTCTCGGATGAGTCCCAAATCGAGAAGGGCTTTAAGACCAAAACCGAATGTCCAGCTTCTTTTGCCGCCGGAGAGTTTTCCCAGTTGGACAAACAATGCAATGGCAGGGTGAAAATCTTTTTTCCAACCGGAGCTAATTTCAATCCCCTTGTTTTTGAGTGCCGGGATGACCACTTTGTCAATCTCTTCCCGAATTTTGGATTCTTCATCGCCGTTGCCATTGACATTCGGGACCTGCGCTTGGGCGAGGCGAAAAATGCCGGGACTGGGGAAACCTACTCTCCTCTCCCTTGATGGGAGGGGACTAAGGGGAGGGTGAATAGCATCACTCTTTTTCTCCTCACCCTTCGCCACACTACCGGCGGACAGGCAACCCTCTCCGCCTTCGACTTCGCTCAGGACAGGCTCCATGGGAGAGGGAGTTGTAATCGAAAAACCCTTTATATTTCGTGGTGCTACCATATAAACCCTCAATAAAAGAAACGGGGACTTATCCCCCTCTCTATAGTTTTCGTCAATTTAAATGAAAAGTTGCTTACTATTTGGAGAAAGGTTAATGAAAGCCCCCCATGACGACGATCATCGATGGAAAAAGTTTAGCTGAAAAGATTCGATCTCAAATTGCTCAAGAGATTAGCCAACTTAAGGCCAAAGGGGTTTATCCCGGTTTGACATTCATTCTTGTCGGGGAAAATCCGGCATCTCAGATTTATGTCAAAAATAAAAAAGCGGCTTGCGATGAGGTAGGGATAGAAAATTTTCTGGAAAAATTGCCGGCAACCGTTTCTGAAAAAAATCTTTTGGCAAAGATTGAAGCCCTCAACAAAAACCCAAAAGTACATGGCATTTTGGTGCAACTCCCGCTTCCCAAACAGATCGACACCAAAAAAATGTTGGCGGCCATCAGCCCTAAAAAAGATGTCGATGGGCTCCATCCCGAAAATATGGGAAAACTGGCGCTCAAACTTCCCGGATTAAAACCGTGCACGCCGCAAGGGGTTATCGCCTTAATTGAAAGCACCGGCGTTTCCGTTGCCGGAAAAAATGCCTGCGTGGTGGGTCGTTCCGATATTGTCGGTTTGCCCACCGCCCTTTTGTTGTTGCATCAGAACGCTACCGTCACGATTTGCCACAGCCGGACAAAAGATTTGAAAGAAAAAATTGCCGCAGCCGATATCCTGATCGCGGCAATCGGAAAAGAGAAATTTATTCAGGGCGATTGGATTAAAAAGGGGGCGGTCGTGATCGATGTCGGCATCCACCGTTTGGCCAATGGCAAAATCTGCGGTGATTGCGATTTTGAAACAGCCTCGCAGCGGGCCGCTTTCATCACACCGGTCCCCGGCGGCGTCGGCCCCATGACGATCGCGATGCTGCTGAAAAATACTGTTCACGCCGCAAAGGAGAATTCATGACTTTAAAAACGCCGCTTTATAACGAACATCAAAAATTAAAGGGACGCATAGTCGATTTTGCCGGTTTTGAAATGCCGGTGCAATATGCCGGCGTCATCGAAGAACATAATGCCGTTCGTCATGCGGCCGGCCTCTTTGATGTAAGTCATATGGGAGAATTTTTGTTCGAGGGCCCCGAGGCGCAAAAATTTCTCGAATATCTGACACCCAATTTTGTCGGAAAATTAACCGACGGGATGGCGCAATATTCGATGCTCCTGAACGAAAAGGGGGGGATCGTCGATGATATTTTAGTTTATCGATACGGCCCGCAAAAATTTATGATGGTCGTCAATGCCTCCAATATCGAAAAAGATTTTGAATGGGTAAGTTCACACAAAACAAAATTTCCGGAAGTGACGTTGACGAATATCAGCGACCAAACGGCGCTGCTTGCCCTTCAGGGACCAAAGGCAAAAGAAATTTTGCCGTCGGATTTGAAGCCGTTTCATTTTTTTGTCGGTGCAATTTTTGGGGTTCCAAATTGCACCGTTGCCCGCACCGGTTACACCGGCGAAGACGGTTTCGAAATTTTTTGCAGTACCGATCAGGTCGTAGCGCTTTGGCAGGCTTTATTAAAGGCGGGAGAACCGTTCGGTTTGAAACCGGCGGGGCTTGGCGCCAGAGATACGCTAAGATTGGAAGCCCGTCTCAGTCTTTACGGCCATGAAATTAATGATGCGACAAACCCTTTGGAAGTGGGGCTTAGCTGGGTTGTCAAACTAGATAAGCCGCATGAGTTTATCGGAAAATCAGCTCTGATACAAATTAAAGAAGCAGGGCTGCAACGTCAAATCGTCGGCTTCAAAATGATCGATAAGGGGATTCCAAGACAGGATTGCCGGATCCGCGAAGACAAAAAAGAGATCGGGTTTGTGACGAGCGGCACTTTTTCTCCGACACTGCAAATAGGAATCGGTTTGGGGTATGTGCCGACCGAATTTTCATCGATCGGAACAAAATTTAACATTGACATACGAGGGAACCTAAAGCTAGCAGAGGTGGTGCAAATGCCGTTCTACACGAGGAACCGCCTGCCCGCCAGCTATATGGAGGGGATACCTCGTGAAAAAGGGAGGTAGCTATGGAATTTCCAGACGATTTAAAATACACTAAAGAGCACGAGTGGGTTCGCATTAAAGGCGATGTCGCCATGATCGGCATCAGCGATTATGCACAGGAACAACTCGGCGATATTGTTTATCTGGAACTCCCCGAAGAGGGAGAAGCCGTTGAAAAGGGAGAACCGTTCGGCGTTGTGGAATCGGTCAAGGCGGTCAGCGATATTTATGCCGCCGTCAGCGGAAAAGTTTTGGAGATTAATGATCCGCTTCCTGAAAATCCGGAAACGCTCAATGAAGATTGTTACGAAGAGGGTTGGTTGATCAAAGTAAAAATGTCCAATCCGAAAGAGGCGGAGGACCTGATGGATAGCATTCAATATCAGGCCTACATTAAAGAAGAAACCGCTTGATGCGCTACATCCCACACACGAAGGAAGAAATTCAGTCGATGCTCAAGTCTATCGGATTGAAGAGCGTCGATGAGCTTTTTGCTTCCATTCCGGAATCATTGGTTCAAAATAAACAGCTCGCGTTGCCGCCGCCGATGGATGAAATGACCTTGTTGCATCATATGGAAAATCTGGCAGGACAAAACCATACGGTTTCGCGCTCCCGTTCTTTTCTGGGCGGCGGCGTTTATCGCCACTCGATTCCATCCGCAGTTGCCGATCTGATCAGACGTTCCGAATTTTTGACACCCTACACCCCGTATCAACCGGAAGTGGCGCAAGGGACGCTGCAGGTGATGTTTGAATTTCAAACGATGGTTGCCGAACTCTATGGGATGGAGGTTGCCAATGCCTCGCTGTATGACGGCTCCACGGCGCTGGCTGAAGCCATCTTGATGGCAAGACGCATCGGCAAAAACCGAAAAAATATTTTGATGCCCAAAGCGACGCATCCCGAATATGCCCAAGTGGTTCAAACTATTTTGCAAGGGTTTGGAGATCACATTGTTGCAATTCCTTTTGCAACTCATGGCGGCATCGACCGCGGGGCATTGAACGACTATTTCAATGAGGAACTGGCGGCGTGTGTAATCCCTTACCCTAATTTTTTCGGCGTGGTTGAAGATTGCCGCGACATTGTTGAAAAAGTACATGCCGCCGGCGGACTTGTTATTTTTTGCGTGCAAGAACCCTTGAGTTTGGGACTTTTTGAATCGCCCGGAGCCTTGGGTGCGGACATTGTCTGCGGCGAAGGGCAATCGCTGGGCTTAAGCCCCTCTTTCGGCGGACCCTTTGTCGGCCTTTTTGCCTCCAAAAATGAATTTGTCCGACAGATGCCGGGCCGCCTTTGCGGCATGACGACCGATTCCCAAGGACGCCGCGGTTTTGTCTTGACCCTTTCGACACGCGAGCAACATATCCGCCGCGAAAAAGCGACTTCGAATATCTGCACCAATCAGGCTTTGTGCGCCACACAGATGACGATTTATTTATCTCTCTTGGGAAGAGAAGGTTTCAAAAAACTGGCGGAACTGAACTGGCAAAAAACCGAATATGCGAAACAGAAATTGGCGGCAATTCCGGGGGTCTCTTTGCAATTTCCGGAGGCAGTCACTTTTAATGAATTTGTGATTACTTTTTCCAAACCGGCCGACACCGTTTTGCACGAACTCAGAAAAAGGGGATTTGACGGCGGGATTCTATTGGAAAACGGGTTCCGCGATCTGCATCACTCTATTTTAGTGAACGTGACTGAATTGAATGCCAAAGAAGATATCGATGCGTTCGCGGAGGAATTGAAGAGGACCCTGTAAAAGGACCGCTCACCCTGAGCTTGTCGAAGGGTGCATGGTTCGACAAGCTCACCATGAGCGGGCAAAATATGACGACACCCGGCGCTACAGGTTTGATTTTGGAAGAAGCGCTGCTTTTTGAGCAGAGCGTACCCGACCGCGTCGGGTTTTCTTTGCCTTCTGCCGATGTACCAACCGCCGATCCCAAAACAAAATTGCCAAAAAATATCTTGAGGCAAAAAGAGGCGGCCCTCCCTGAAATTTCGGAGGTCGATTGCGTTCGGCATTTCGTCCGCCTCTCGCAACAGAATTATTGCAAAGATGTCGGCCTTTTTCCGCTCGGTTCCTGCACGATGAAATATAATCCGAAAACAACCGAAGCGGCCGCCCGGATTCCCGGCTTCGCCAATTCCCATCCGCTGGCGATGCCCGAGGCGATGCAGGGAAATTTGCAACTCATTTTCGAGTTGCAGGCCTATCTGGCCGAAATCAGCGGCATGGATTTTGTCACACCGTGGCCCGCCGCCGGCTCGCACGGGGAGCTGACCGGCATGCTGATGATCCGCGCCTACCACACCGCAAAAGGAAACCCGCGTAAAAAAGTGATCATCCCCGACAGCGCCCACGGGACCAATCCCGCCTCGGCGGCCATTTGCCAATATGAGGTCGTTACGATCCCCTCCAACAAAGACGGCATTTTGACAGCCGATGCGGTGAAAGCGGTTATGGATGATGAAGTCGCCGCATTGATGGTAACCAATCCCAACACGCTCGGCATCTTCGAAGAAAATATTCAAGAGATCTGCGACATCGTTCACAAAAAGGGGGGCCTTGTTTATTGCGACGGAGCAAATCTCAATGCACTTTTGGGGATTGTGAAATTGGGCGAGGCTGGGATTGATGTTTTGCATTTTAATCTGCACAAAACTTTTTCGACCCCCCACGGCGGCGGCGGCCCCGGTGCCGGGCCGGTCGGGGTTAAGAAAAAACTGGAACCTTTTCTTCCAACCCCTTTGATTATAAAGGAAAATGGAACCTTTAAAGTAGAACAGAACCGTCCCCAATCGATTGGCCGAGTCAAAGCCTACTTTGGCAATTTTGGGATGTTGGTTAGGGCCTATGCCTATATTCGGGAATTCGGGCCAGAAGGATTAAAACAGATTTCCGAAATGGCGGTCCTCAATGCCAATTATATCCGCAAAGGTCTGGAGGGGGATTACTATCTCCCCTATTCCAAACCGTCGCTCCACGAATGTGTCTTCAATGACAAACTTCAAAAAGAAAAAGAGATCAAAACGCTCGACATCTCCAAGAGGCTTATGGATTACGGTTTCCACCCCTTCACGATTTATTTTCCGTTGATTGTGCACGGCGCTATGATGATCGAGCCGACGGAAAGCGAACCGAAGGCCTCGCTCGATCAATTCATCGAGGCGATGAAAAAAATTGCGAAAGAATGCGCGGAAAATCCCGAACTTGTCAAAAAAGCCCCGCACAACACGTTCCGCTCCCGCCTCGACGAAGTCAAAGCGGCAAAGGAGTTGAAGTTGAGGTGGACGAGTTAGATATTTCTCAAAGCAATGCTGAAAATTGTTCCACTGTGAGGCCAGCCTCGCGAATGAGACTGCGGAGTGTTCCTTTGGCCAGTGTTTTATGATTCGGGATTGTTAGCCTTCTGAAAGGAGGCTGAGATTGTCGAAGGATGATATGGCTACCTGTCTGGTGGTCCACAAAATATCCAATTTTTTGAAAGGCTCAAATGGATTGCTGGCCTGAAACAACTGGAAGTTTGCTCATATCGCAATGTCAATCACTTCTTCGTCGATGGAAGGGGGAATCGGTTCCCGATGTTTTGCAAGGCTTTCCAAATAACCTTCAACGGCCTCCTTAATATTTGTAATGGCTTCTTGGCGAGTTTGACCTTGGGAAACACACCCCGGGAGCGTGGGACATTCGGCAATGTATATTCCGTCTTCGTCTTGATGAATTAAAGTGCGCAATTTCATGAGCAGAGTCTAAACCGGTTTTTTGAAAAAAACAAGGCCTTTCCTTTGAACGAAGTCAAAGCGGCGAAGGAGTTGAAGTTGAGGTGGACGAGTTAGAGCTAGAACTTACTTTCCTTTCCCATGCGCTTTATCCATCTCTTCCTGAAGGATATCTATCAGTTCTTTAACGCCGGCGCCATTTGGAATAGCACCAATAAAGCGCTCGGTCTGTAACCCCCATAACGGAGATGGCGAATGGCTCCTAATAAACGGATCGATATCTATTGATTTAAAATCAATGGGGAGAAGCTTTTCTAAATTTAAAGTAGCCACTATATTATGGATCGCCTGCTGCGGGGTTTTGGATGAAGCAACCTCCGGTCCTGATTTGGATGGCGGCGGCGCATTGCAATTATCCAGAAGCGGCACTCGGCACCTTGCAACATCCATGTAGCGGGCATGAAGATCCTCCAGCAAATGCACAAGTCTGCCGCGATAGGACCAAAAATCTTGACAGGCTTTAAGGCTTGGTTTTTCAGCACAGTTATTGGAGGCAGTCCTCAAAGGTATTGCAAATCCATCTAGGGAAAGAGGTTCAGCGATGGCATACGCTTGAACCTCCGTTTCGATCAACTCTTCTGTGCCGGCATCATAGCCACCTGCCGTTAAGGCCCCTGTGAGGAATCGCCTGACATCGGACCTCAAGGTGTGCCAAGTTTTGGAAACCTCGGCATGGAAATCCGAATCCAAAAAATAAAGGGCGTGGGAATACTCATGTACGAATATTTCACGACGATTTTCAGAAGAGCGACTCATGCCGATTAAAACCCGCGGCACTGTTGCTTCATATTGGCACAAATCGTTTTTTCTTAACAGACCATGGGTCCGCATAGTACCCAGCAACTCTTCCTCTTTTGCCGTTAAAGTAACGCCGTCCGCCGCACACCGATTATAAAAAATAGCGATATCCGATAATTTAAGGTCATGTCCTTCAGCCGGTATTACTTCTTGAAGAGTAGGGATTCTTTTTTTGTTATCAACCTCGACAAAGGTCGCTATTCTGGCAAGCGTTTCCTTCATTACATCCGGATTTTTAAAATCAGCAGCAACGGTTTCTACATTTTCATGCAGCCGCGAAATGACAAATCCCGGTTTTTCGGGAACGGGAACAACGCCAGAGACATAAGCCGAGGCATCGACAACATCCATGGCTTCGCCCTCTGTCGGCTCCGGTATATCCTCGCTCTCGCAAACATTTGCCTCAGGCAATGGCGTACAGCTACCTTTTATATAAGCAATGGGCATATTCCGACCTCTTATAGGTTATCGGCGGGCAAGAGGCCAAAGTTGCCTCCTAGTGTAGTGTCCCATAAATGACTTGTCATTCCGGAATTTTTGCGTAAGCAAAAATATCCGGAATCCAGCGGCATAAAACTGGATTCCTGCTTTCGCAGGAATGACACCATTGTAAAGAAGCGTTAGGGACACTACACTAGCGCTATCACTTAAAAGAGTTGTTTGCCTTTTTTATAATATGACTATTATGGTCATATCGATTGGAGCTATGTAGACTTATGAAAAAAGCAAGCGTATCCGAGGCAAAGGCCGCTCTCAGCGAATATCTTTCCCGAGTCAAACGGGGAGAAGAGGTTGTCATTACCGAGCGGGGCCACCCGGTGGCCAAAATCATCCCTTTTCGCACGCAGGGCCCTTCCGTGGACGAAAGACGCGAACTGGCACGACAGGGCATTTTGGAATTGGGCAAAGGGAAATTATCGCATCCCTTCAAAGAAATTTCTCCCGTGGGGGATCCTGAAGGTCTGGTATTGAAAGCCCTGCTTGAAGAAAGAGAAAATGAAAATTGAAATATTGGGATTCTTCAGCGCTGCTTCCTCTGCTTGTCAATGAGCCCTCCAGCGAAAAAATCCGTGCCATTTCAGTTGGGGATCCTACCGTCGTAACGTGCTGGGGAAGTCCCATAGAATGTCTATCAGCGTTGCATCGTCGCAAACGCGAAGGGGTTTTCAGCGAAAGCCATTTTATAAAAGTGATGGATCGATTTCATCGACTCATGGAAGAGGTCGATTTTGTCATACCGACAAACCACCTTCGAGATCAAACCTTCCGGCTTCTCTCCACGCATTCTTAAAGATCGGGCGATGCGTTACAGTGAGCCTCCGCATTATGTTGGACTCAAGACCAAACCAAAAAAGCAAAGTTTGTCTGTCTGAATGAAAGACTGCGGGCCGCAGCCCTTGCTGAAGGTTTTACTCTTTTTCCCTGAAATCTATTCACCCGGAGTGGAACCGGCATCGTCCAAAATTTCCAAAGGATGTGATTTAGAGGTTGTGGCCGAATCCCATTTGAGTTTGGTCTCCCCAACAACGCTCCGCAAAACCAGTGAAAACTTGTTCAAATTGGATTTGGGAAAGAGAACGCGATACCCTTTATCCCAACGGCCCAAATAGGGATAGAGAATTTTTTCGAACGGTCTGATTTCAATCGGTTCGATACCAACCGGAAAAATTTCCTCTCCATCTTCTTTCACTAATACGGTTTCCCAAAAGGAACTTTTCCCGAGCGAAAATTCACGATAGGCCTTGATGGTGTAGAGACCGACGAAAAATTCTTCATAGGCAGATTGTTTTTTCTCCTGTTGGGCAATATAAACCGATGCCTCAACCGGATCGAGATATTTCCGTTTGATAGTTTCTTGCTCCTGAGCATGGCGAAATTCGGGGCTGAAATAGGTGGCGTGCCAAAGCATCTCCGCTTGCATTGTAACGGGGGAATACCATTGTTTATGGCGCGTCCATTCCTTGAGTACACTGCGATATTGCGGAAGAGAGGGCTGGTCTTCTGCCAAAGCAAAACCAGACAGAAAACCCAAAACGAGCAGAAGGCTAAGGATATTTTTCAAACCAGACATCGATATCTTGAAAAACCTTTTCCCGGATGATTTCGTTAAACAATTCATGATACATCCCCTCATAAACTTTTAGCGCTTTTTGCGCAAGCACCAATTCATTGTAAAAACGACGCGTCCCGGAAAGGGAACAATAGTAATCGGAAGTGCCGTGCAAAAACAAAAGAGGCGTATGCATCAAGGTGCACAGGGAAAAAATCGTCTCCAAATTTCTCAAAATTTCATCCCCCATTTTGGCCGTGACATAGGGCGAAACAAGCGGGTCTTTTTGAAACGCTTTCACAATTTTTGGATCGTGACTCAATAATTCCGGATTCGCGGCGCCGGTGATTTTCATCGTCGGCCAGACATCCATCAGTTTTTTTCCGAGTTTCTCCTGCCATTTGGGAATTTGTAATGCAACTTCCAGATTGGGAGAAGAGGCCACAGCCGCCTGAAAAAGCGAAGGACGCTTTGCCAGATAATTGAGAAGAATCTGCCCGCCGAGACTATGTCCTGCGATATACCAAGGAATTCCTTCGGGCGCTGATTGTCGGCAAAAGGTGACATATTGGTCGAGATCCTCCAGCAACATTTCAAACTGTTCGACATAAACTTTTTTTCCCTTCGATTTTCCGTGCCCCCGCTGATCGTAAAGACAGACTTTATAACCGTGTCGTGTGAAATATTCGACGAAAGGGCCGTAGCGGCCGGAGTGATCCCCAAGGCCATGAATAAAAACCAAAACTTTTTTGATTTCCGGCGGGCTCCAATGCTCATAATGAAGCACGGTCCCATCCACCGCACGGAATGTGCCGATGGTAACATCCAGATTCGGTTTCAATTTTCCCTCACGATTTTGAAAAATCCTCAAGCAGTTGCCGCTGTTTTTTAGAAAGTTTTTTCGGTGTTGTCACGACGATTTTGATGACCTGATCTCCCCGCCGTCCGCTATGGACATTGGCAACCCCTTTTCGTTTTAGACGAATCTCGTGGCCGCTATCGGTCCCCTCTTCGATTTTGATCTCTTCTTCGCCTTCCAATGTCGGCACTTTTATTTTAGTCCCGATGGCGGCCTGCACCATCGAAACGGGAACCGTGCAATGAACGTCATCCCCCTTTCGTTCAAAAAAGGAATGGGGCGCTACACGGATGAAAACATATAAATCGCCGGATCCACCCCCTTGCATACCGGCATTTCCTTCTCCGCGCAAAACGAGCCGCATCGCATCTTCCACACCGGCCGGGACTTTGACCGTGACCATTTTTTTCTTGCGCACCCTTCCTTGCCCACGGCATTCGTCACAAGGATCGGCAATAAATTCTCCCGCACCATGGCAACGGGGACAAGTCGTCTGAATCATAAAAAATCCCTGAGAATGAGCCACCTGTCCTGAACCACCGCACGTCGCACATGCATTCGTACGGCCACTTTTGGAACCTTTTCCGGAACAGGCCTCGCAAGAGGCCTCTTTATGGATATCGATCTCTTTTTTGGTTCCGAAAACGGCCTCTTCAAAAGAGATATTTAAAGAAGCCTCCAAATCGCCGCCGTGTCTGGCGCGCGAACCGCCTCTTCTCGATCGCGAAGAGCCAAAAGGACTAAAGCCCCCGAAAAAATCTTCAAAAATATCGCCGAACGAGGCAAAAATATCATCGACCCGGTCAAAACCGTGGAAACCCCGTCCCTCAAGACCTGCATGTCCAAGCTGATCATAAATTTGACGTTTTTGCGGATCGCTCAACACTTCGTAGGCCTCCGAGGCCTCTTTGAATTTCTCCTCAGCTTGGGGATCGTGCTGGTTTCGGTCCGGATGAAAATCAAGCGCCTTTTGACGATAGGCCTTTTTGATCTGGCCCAGATCGGCCTCGCGGGAGAGACCCAAAATTGCGTAATAGTCCCTTTTGGTAGTCATAACCGCTCAATATCTGAAGCCTTTTCAAGATAAGTCAAGGAAATTTTCCCTTTCTACCTGGTAGGGAGGGGCCTTTCCCTACCAGGTAGAGAGTTGACTTTTTTGTGTTGGGGCTCATATAAGCATCGCGTTTGTTTATCGATAAGTATCTATAAGGAGAATATCATGGCAAAGATGATCGGAATCGATTTAGGAACAACCAATTCTGTGGTCGCCGTCATGGAAGGGGGCGAACCGAAAGTCATTCATAATGAAGAAGGATCGAGACTCACCCCTTCGGTGGTGGCCTACCAACCCGATGGGCAAATTCTGGTCGGTCAGCCCGCCAAACGGCAGGCCATCACCAATCCTGAAAAAACAATCTATTCGATCAAACGTTTCATGGGGAGAAAATTCGACGAAGTTCCCGAAGAGATCCGCATCGTCCCTTATAAAGTTATCAAAGCCGGCAACAGTGATGCCATGGTAGAGGTCGATGGAAAAGATTTATCCCCCCCCGAAATTTCCGCACAAGTTTTGATCAAATTAAAAAAAGCGGCCGAGGCCTATCTCGGCGAAAAAGTGACCGAGGCGGTCATCACAGTTCCGGCCTATTTCAATGATAGCCAGCGCCAAGCCACGAAAGACGCCGGTCGCATTGCCGGCCTCGATGTCAAACGGATCATCAATGAACCGACCGCGGCGGCTTTGGCTTACGGCATGGACAAATCGAAAGAACACAAGATTGCCGTCTTCGATTTTGGCGGCGGCACTTTTGATGTTTCCGTTTTGGAAGTGGGCGAAAACATCGTCGAAGTCATCTCCACTAATGGTGATACCCATTTGGGCGGCGACAACATCGACCAGAAAATCATGGAATATCTGATTGCCGAATTCAAAAAAGATACCGGCATCGATGTGAGCAAAGATAAAATGGTTTTGCAACGTCTGCGCGAAGCGGCTGAAAAAGCCAAGATTGAACTTTCTTCCACTCTCGAAACGGAAATCAATCTCCCCTTTCTCACCGCTGATCAAACCGGCCCGAAGCATATGGTCTTGAAGCTTACTCGCGCCAAATTTGAAGCGCTGGTTGGTGACATTCTGAACAAAACACTAGAACCCTGCAAAAAAGCACTGGCCGACGCCAACCTCAAACCCTCCGATGTCGATGAAGTGGTTTTGGTGGGGGGATCCATTCGTATCCCCAAGATTCAGGAGATGGTAAAAACTTTCTTTGGGCGCGAACCGCACAAGGGGGTCAATCCGGATGAGGTGGTTGCTGTCGGCGCCGCCGTTCAGGCCGGCGTTTTGCAAGGGGATGTAAAAGACGTTTTACTGCTCGACGTGACACCGCTTTCTTTGGGAATCGAAACATTGGGAAGTGTCATGACCAAATTAATTGACCGCAACACCACCATCCCCACTCGCAAGAGCCAGATTTTTTCGACCGCGGCTGACAGCCAGACCAGCGTTGAGATTAACGTTTTGCAGGGAGAACGCGACATGGCCGGCGACAACCGGACATTGGGAAAATTTATTCTGGATGGCATCCCGCCAGCGCCCCGCGGCATCCCTCAAGTGGAAGTCACTTTTGATATTGATGCCAACGGGATTGTCCATGTCACCGCCAAAGACAAGGCGACCAACAAAGAACAAAAAATCCGGATCGAATCTTCCAGCGGACTTTCCAAAGAAGAGGTCGACAAAATGGTGAAAGAAGCCAAAGCCCATGAAGCCGAAGACAAAAAACGGAAAACGGAAATTGAGATTCGAAACCAAGCCGATGCGTTGGTCTACACCACTGAAAAAACGTTGAGTGAAAATAAAGATAAATTGCCGGCTGAGGAAGTCAAAAAAGTGGAGGAGGCATTGGCGGCTTGCAAAAAAGCATTGGAAGAAAAAAATAACGACAAAATTAAAGCGACCATGGAGGCGTTGACTCAATCTTCTCATAAATTGGCTGAGATCATGTACAAACAGGCGGCCGCTTCCGGCGCCCAAGCCCAAGGGGGAGAGCCGGGTGCCGGCCCACAAGGGGCGGAAGCGGAAAAAGAGAAGAAAAAGGATGAAAAAGTGGTCGACGCCGAGTTCGAAGAAAACCCACCAAAATAAGCGCTTTGGCATATCACTTGCATATTTTCAGCATCGGTCCCCCTTTATGGGGATGGAGGCTTTTATGAAAAACTTCTTTGCGGCCGGTTTCGCTATTTTCGTATTCATCTTGGGGGACAATTTATTCTCTGCAGCGCCCCCTAATATCGGCTCCAGACTTTCTAATCCATTGCCGAGTGGTGCAACACAAGCACTGCAAGGAGTTACAAACCCCGTTCAAGATGCCTGCAAACCGGTTTATGACAAACTAAAAATACTCAATAAATGCCCACAAGATCAAAATAATGACTGCATCCATTTCCCCATCGCGCTGGTTGCACAAGGGAGTGCCTGTCTTTTAAGTATGAGCGCCAATGAACAACCTGCCAATGAAGATCCGGCAGGATTGATGGTCTGTTCTCAAGGGACAAACCGTAGGACTGTAGGGACTCTCGATGTTTACTGGTCTTCCTCCAACCATATGATGATTTCTGAAACAGATATACTGCATCTTCCTCATTATCCTGAATTTTCTAGCCTCGATGCATGCCAACTCTTTGCTACTGCGACTTTACAACCCTATATTGTCTTTGATCACATCGATTATCCTGCCGCCAATATTGTAGGCATCTTGAATACGCCGGCTCCCTCTCCATCCGATTTGCTAGCCCTCTCCCGCTTGCCAACCCGTGTCGTTGCAGCAAATACCGTACAACCGGAAGCGCCGGCTGGAGATCCGAGCATTGTGCCGCCAGATAGTAATAATAATGAGAAGCAACTTGATGAGCCGGTTGATAATCTGCAAACTTCCGAGCTGGAATCGAGTGGTACGGGCGGCTGCACCCTCTACCCTCACCTGCCGGTAACAGGTTGGTGGGCAGGCCTCGGCGGGTTTTTGATTTTTATCGGGATTCTCTTTTTAACAAGAAAAGCCGCCTTGGCCAGAGTGAAAAGAAAACGAAAACGCTAACTTGATTTCACAACGGCGGCGTTACAAATTTCAACAATCACTTTGAGTGTCTCCGCCAGCGATGCCGCATCCAAAATTTCCTGCTCCAGTTCCACATGGGCCTCGTTTTTGAAAATATCGATTTGCCAATTCTTAGAGGATAATTCCAAAATTTTGCCGCACAAATAGGCCTGAAAAATCGCCTGTGCAATGGGGGCTTCACCGGCCAAAAGGAGAAAATGGCTGTCAAAACGGGGATCACCGGTTGTGATCCATTTCAAATCGGCAATCGGTTTCAGAGAGGTTTTCCGTTTTTCACTTTGAAGGAAAAGCCGCGTCGCACAGGGTTTGGGGAGCAACAGTGTCGCCAAAAAACGGTGTTTTTTTTTGGAGGGGCCTTCCAGCGCAATCCGATAACCAAAATAGTCTCCGCTGACGGTCGGCATCGGGTATTTTTTGAAACGGACCTCTTTGAGCGACAACAATTCGGCCGTCCGTTTCAAAACGGTTCCGACCGATAAAGCGAGAGTGCGCCGGCTCCAAAAAAAATAGCCAGCCCCGCCGATCACGATAAGACTCAAGACAATCCAAATCATTCCGAAAACCCCTTTCCTTCGACAACCAAGGTCATTTCCCCTTTTGGAGGCCTTTCTAAAATTTTTTGCAATAAGTCCTTCAATGTGCCGCGCCAAATTTCTTCATGTAATTTGGTTAATTCTCTTGCCATGCAACATTTTCTATCTCCCAAAATTTCGGCCAATTCTTCCACTTGGCGGACCGCCTTCCAGATGGAGAGATAAAAAATTAGTGTATGGGGAAGTGTCGCAAAAAATTCAATCTGCTTTCTTCTTTTTCCCGGCTTTTCCGGCAAAAATCCGGCAAAGAAAAAATGGTCAGTCGGCAGACCGGAGGCGCTTAAAGCAGTCACGACCGCAGAGGGGCCCGGAATGGGAACCACAGCAATATCGGCCGAAAGGGCGGCGCGGACGAGGCGAAAACCAGGATCGGAAATGCCGGGAGTCCCCGCGTCGGTCACGAGCGCCAAATTTTTTCCCTCCTTCAATTTTTCCAAAATCGGTTGGAGCTTCTCCTCTTCTTTGTGTTCAAAAAAACTAAAAAGCGGGGTCTGAATTTTATAATGGGACAACAATTTTCGGGTGTGGCGGGTATCTTCAGCGATTACTCCATCGACCTCTTTCAAAATTCTCAACGCCCGAAGGGTGATGTCTTCCAGATTTCCGATC